>JAODNG010000281.1 GCA_025465385.1 Pseudonocardiales bacterium | reverse complement strand
CTCACCCGTCCGTTGGGCGCGACCGTGGGAGATTTCTTCAGCAAGCCACTCGCCAAGAGCGGCTTGAACCTGGGCACCGGGGGCTCATCGGCGGCGCCGACGCCGATTCTTTGACGATCGCAGCCACGCTTGTTCAACAGCGCACGCTCGCGCCACAGCCAGTCCCAATCAGCGCGGTCTGAGATTGCTACTGCGCAGGGAGGACCTGGCGGATCAACCGGACCACCAACAGTTCGAACAGATAGACGAGGCCAGCGGCGAGTACGTCAATGAGCAGCTCTTCCACGACCGCCAGATTAAGAGCCGGCGGTAGCCGCCAGGAGAGGTTCAGCCGACGGCTTGGCGACCTCGGCGTGAACAGCGGGTGGCGCCGCTGGCTGCTCAGCCAGCAACGGACTCAACCGGAAAAGCACGGGTGGTAGCAGCGCGGTCGTGGCAGTGGCGGCGACGGTGGCGGTGCCGGCGATGGTCCAGCCGACCGGTCCGAGCGGGGTGCAACCGAAAAAGCCGCTTAATACCGGCGTCTGCACGATGCCCACCAGGACGGCGGCGGAGCCGAAGCTGCTGGCGAGCACAGCGGGGCTGCGACCCCCGATGGCTACGGTCTGACCGAGTTGCGCACCGACCAGCGCGGCCAGCGCGACGGTACGGGCCCGCTTGGCGCGACCGGTCAGGCGGGCGGCGGCCCAGGCGGCACTCGTCGCCGTGGCAGTAGTGACGGCACGGGAGGTGATGTCGCGGGTCAGCGCGGCGCCGAGGGAGGCTTCGGGTCCCTCGGCGAGCAGCGCGGGAGTGGCCTCGGGATCGGGCGGCCGCAGGGCGATGGCCATCGCCGGCGCGAGATCGGTGAGCAGGTTGACCAGTAGCAACTGGCGCGCGGACAGCGGGGACCGGCCGGTGAGTGCGGCACCGAGCACGGTGAAGGCAATCTCACCGAGGTTGCCCCCGACGAGGATGCTCAGCGCCTGGCGGACCGAGCCCCACATCGCGCGGCCCTCCACCAGCGCCGCGATGATCGTCTCCAGACGATCATCGGTAACCACCAGATCAGCAGCGGTGCGGGCGGCCGGGGTGGCGCGGCGACCCAGCGCGATCCCGACGTCGGCGAGCCGGATCGCGGGGGCGTCGTTGGCGCCGTCGCCGGTCATCGCCACGGTGCGGCCTAGCCGTCGGAAAGTCCGCACGACGCGGACCTTGTGCGCGGGAGTGCCCCGAGCCACCACGGTGACCTGCGGCAGCACCCGGTCCAAGGCGGCGTCATCAAGGTCGTCGAGTTCTGGGCCGGTGATCACCTGACCGCCGTTGAGGACGTTGAGCCGGCTGGCGATCGCCTTCGCGGTTGCCGGATGATCACCAGTGATCATGACGATATGCACGCCGGCCTCGCGTATCCCGGCGACCGACGCAGATGCGGCCGGGCGGACCGGATCGGCCAGCGCCAGAAAGCCCAGCAGGGTCAGCTCCCTGACGTCGTCGTCTTCGAGGTGCCTGCGGTGGCGGATCGCGCGTTCAGCCACCGCCAGGACCCGGTAACCCTGCCCAGCGAGCTGGGCGACCCGGCGCTGCACGCGGGCCCGCTGCCGCTCGCGCAGCGGACTGGGCCGGCCGACGTCCCGGAGCTGGGTGCACCGGGGCAGCACCGTCTCAGGAGCACCCTTGACCGATAGCAGCGCGGTCTCGGCGCCGGGTTGGGCGCCCAGAGTGGCGTGGTACCCACGGGACGGTTCGAATGGCAGCGCGGTGAGCCGGCGCCAGCCCGGCAGATCATCCTCGCGGGCGACCCCGACGGCATGGGCACCGTTGGCGATGGCCCGGTCGGTCAGATGCGCCAGCGGCTGGCCGTTGTGTCGTCGCGGGGTGGCACGGAGGGCGGCGACCAGGGTCTGGCGTTGCCGGCCGGTCAGCTGCTCGACAGGGGTGGGCTCGCCGGTGGGGTCGGCGATCGCGGCCAGGCTGATCCGGCCTTCGGTCAGCGTGCCGGTCTTGTCGAAGCACAGCGTGTCGACCCGGCCCAGCGCCTCGATGGTGCGGGGGTTGCGCACTAGGGCACCCAAGCTGGACAGCCGGCGGGCCGACGCCAGCTGCGCAGCGCTGACCAGGAACGGCAGGCCTTCGGGAACTGAGGCCACGGCCAGGCTGACACCGGCTCCGAGACCCTCCCGCAGCGGACGGCCGCGCAGCAAGCCGGCGGCGACAACCGCACCGGCCGACCCGATCGCGATCGGCAGGGTGGTCTTGGTGATGGCGGCAAGCCGGGCCTCTACGCCGCTGATCGGCGCGGCTTCGCGGGTCGCGGCCATACTTCGGCCGGTTTCGGTGGCCGCGCCAGTGGCCACCACAACGGCGGTGCCGCGTCCAGCGGCCACCGTGGTGCCCTCGTACAGCATCGAGAATCGTTCGGCCAACGTCGAGGCTGCGACGGCGTCCGTCGCTTTGGTCACCGGGAAAGATTCACCGGTCAGCGCGGACTCGTCGACTTGCAACCCAACCGCCTGCAGCACCCGGCAATCCGCGGGCACGACATCTCCGCTGCGTAGCTCGATGACGTCACCGATCACCAGCTGCTCAGCCGGTCGGGTGACCGGACGTCCGTCGCGGAGTACCCGGGCGGTCACCGCGGAGCCGGCCAGCAGTTGAGCGACTGCCTGGTCGGTATGCAGCCGTTGGACCCCGCCGATCAGTGCGGACAGCGCGCTGACCCCCGCCACCAGGCCGGCGTCAACCATCGATCCCAGCGATGCGGACAGCACCGCGCCACCGGCCAGAATCGGGGTCAGCGGATTGTCCAATTCCTCCATGACGGCCCGGGCCAGGCTGGGCGCAGCCGGTTCGACGGGTCTGCCCGCCTGGCGACGCCGGCGGTCGGCCTCAGCCTCTGACAGGCCCTCCGGGGTGGTCTTGAGCTCGTCGAGGACGGCGTCCACGGGCATGGCATGCCAGGCGATCGGCGAGATCGGGACAATCAGCTGGCCTCGGCCCAGCTGTTGACACGCCCAACTGCCGTCGAAGAAGGCCCCGGCGGCCGCCCCGTTGACAGCGAGCATGGCCGCCCGGGCAGGCCCGGAACCGTCCCGGGGTGTGGTCAGCGCACTCACAGCGCCCAACACCGAGCCGGCTTGGGACAACAACACCCCGCGACGACTCACCTGCCGGGCCACCGCACACGCATCTATCACCACGGCAGCCAGCTCGAGGTCGTTGCCCACCAGCACGTGCGCCCCCCACGGCGGGCGATCACCGGCGCCGCTGACCCCGATCCCGACATCCGCGTTGCCCAGCGCCTCGCCGTGCCCCGATACCAACAACACGACCGCCCCAGTGCTTTGCAGGCTGCGTACCGTGCCGAGCAGCCGCGGCCCACCTCCTCGCACGACGCGCCGAACGCCGCCCCGGAGCGCGACCGCGGCCAGCGCCTCCACTACCTCAGGGCCCAACGCATCAGCGTCCAGCACGACCGTATCGACCCGGTCCAGCCGCCGAAGCGCCACGGAGTCGAGCACCACCGCACCCCTGCGTGATACCAACCGGATCAACCCGGTGGCGAAGGCTTCCCGGCCCACCCGGGCCGCTTTGGGCACCGCGGCCAGCGCCAGCGCAGCTGCCCGCCGCGGGCTGCCGATGGCGGGCCAGGCCACCGCGGCCGCAGCCAAACCAACCAGCGCAGCAGGTTCGGCGTACGCCTCCACCGGTCCCGGTGGCAACAGCCTGGGCCGTTCCACCACCACCGGCTCGGCCACCACGTGCTGCGCGTCGGTCAGCAGCTCGCCTTCCCGGGCCCGCCACGCGTCGTGAGTCGCGCCGGCCTCTCCCAGCGCGCTGACCCGCTGCGCTGCGTCCACCGCCAAGCCGAACCAGCCACCGGCCAAGCCCTGCCCGGCCGCGCTGAGCATGGCCAACCCGACATCAGTGGCCGGGCGGCCAACCACCGCCTCCAGTAGTTGCCGCACCCGCGGCTGCGCGTCCACCGCGGTGATAAGGGCAGCCAGCTCGACCGGTATCGGCGTCAATCGCACCGCGGCCCCGGCACTGGACAGCACCAACCCGGCCGCATTCGCCGTCAACGCCCACAGCGCCTGATCTACCCTGCCCCGGTCGGTCGGTGGCGCAGCGACCGCCCCGGCGTCAACCGCCGTCCCGGTGTCCGCGAGTCCAGCCTTCTCGAGATGATCGCGCTCGAGCCGGTCCACCACGGCGACGAGTTCCGCCAACGTCGGCGCGGCTGACGGATCGAGCGCGATGATCGCCCGGCGCAACGGGGCGTTCACGCCAGCCCACGCCACCCCGGACAGCTCCTGCAGCGCTTGGACCAACCGCTGCGCGTACTGCGAACCGTCCGGCCGCTGCAGGCCCCGGACTTCGATCATGGCCCGATCGGCACGGAGACTCGCGCGCCGTCCGGCGACCCGATCCCGGTCCACCACATCGAGCACCCGCGCAGGCAGCGACAGGGCCGCGCCCAGCAGGTTCAGCACAGGACCGGATAGCCGACGCTAGGCACCTACGGCCATGTCCTGGCGCACATCCTCGCGGGCCAAACGTTCGGCGACGTAGCTACCCACACCCACCGCCAACGCCACCGGCCACTCGATGATCTCGATGGTCGCCATGGCAGCCAGACCCCCCAGCCACAACATCCGCACCGGGTCCACGTCTCCGATTCCGGGTAGCGGCAGGCGGAATCCTGCCATGGCACCCACACTCTTGGGCTGGCTGGATCCCTGCACGCTCGCACCGGCCTCAGCTTGCGCAGCGCTGGTCTCGCCTTCGCGTTCCTGCTCGGATTCCGAACGTGAGCGAGTAGGCATAGTTTCCTCCTTGGACGGGTTACCCCAAGTACCCACTGAGCGACACGATTAAGCACGATCCACTGGAACGCCACCCGAGAGGCAGCCCAATGACCGTGACCGGCAACAGGAAGTTGACCGTCGATGCTACCCGATCCGCCGGCCAGCGCGCCGCGGAACACGTGAACGAGCGCAGCTCGATTCATATCACGCTGCCGGCACTTGGGCGGATCAGTCTCGGACCTCCCGACCAGCTCGCCTACTTCGCCGGGATCGCCACCTTAACCGCGCTTGAGATCATCGAATGGCCCGTTGCGGCGGTCATCGCCACCGGCCACCTGCTCGCCGAACAACGCCGCAGCAATACCCTGCGGGCCTTCGGCGAGGCGCTCGAACAAGCCTGAACATCGTCGTGAACTCGACGCCACGGACCTTTCGTCGGCTGAAACGTCCGTGACATCGAGTTCACGACGACTAGCGTCGCGGTCAGCGCACGGCCCGGCCGCGGATCGCACCGAACACACCGGTGACGACGAACAGTACGATGCCGACAATTGCCAACCACAGCAATGCTTTGATGGTGAACCCGACGATCACCAAGACCACCCAAAGCACCAGCAAACCGATAATCAAACCCATGATGGCACCGCCTCTGATCCCGCCGACCCCGTGGTGAGGTCTGTGATCACCAGGGTTCCCTGCGGTGATCAGCTTTAAACCGGACATCCGGGTAGCAACCTCCGCGGTCACGTCGGTCCGCTGATCGTCCTGGCAAGGAAGCGGCGACGGTCCCGATACGGTAGGAAATCAGGGTGACCCCGCCAGCGAAGCACCTCACGATCGCCGCCCGCCCGCTCGGCTGGACGGTCGCGGTGTGCGTCGTCGCCTTCGCCGTTGTGCTCGGGCTGGTCGCGGCGCACTGGCCGCCGTTGCTGACCGGCGATCAAGCCGCCGACAATGCCGCGCACGTCGACGTACTCGCCCAGTCCTGGCTGCTGGCTGCGGCCCGGGCCGTCACCATTGCTGGCAGTTCCTTGGTCGTCAACGTGGTAGCTGCCGTCGCGGCCATCGTGTTGCTGATCATGAGATTGTGGCGTGGCGCGGTACTGGTGGTGGTCGCCCGGCTCGGCGAGCTGGCCAGCGCAACGGCTGTCAAGGACCTACTCGCCCGACCCCGGCCGACGCTGCTGAACCCAGTCGACCACGGAGCCGGCTACAGCTTCCCCTCCGGGCACGCGGCCGGAGCCGCCGCCGTCTACGGGGCGCTGGTGGTGCTCGTCCTGCCGCGAGCCGCCCGCTGGGCGCGAGCGTTGCTGCTGGCCGCCGGGGCGTTGCTGATCTGCGCCGTCGCCGCCTCCCGGGTGCTGCTAGGCGTTCATTACCCCAGCGATGTCGCCGCCGGCGCGGCACTCGGGCTCGCCTGGGTCGGCATCGCCGCGCTCCTGATCACCCTGATCAGGCCGGGAGGCGTTGGGACGTGAGCAGGCCGGCGCCAGCCGCCGCCAGACAGATCAGGGTGCCCAGAATGAGCCACGGCCTGCTGACGTCCTTGCGGACCGTCTGGTAGCCGACCTGCTGGTCGAGGGTGTCGTAGACCTGATGGATCTGCTGGTTGCTCTGGGCCGGGTAGAACTCGCCACCGGAGAGCTGGGCGACGCGGGCTAGCGAGTCGTCATCAACCGGTACCGGGGCCTGTTCGCCCTGGATGTCGACGGTGCCGTACGGCGTACCGAACGAGATGGTGCTGATCGGGATGTGCGCCGCGCCGGCTTGGGCGGCCACCTCGAACTCGTCGCGACCGACGTTTTGCTTGCCGTCGCTCATCAGCACGATCCGGGCCGGTGGTGGTCCCTGATCTTGGCCGGAAATGAGCTGGTTGAACGCGCCGATGGAGGCCAGGGCGGCGGCCAGGGCTTCCCCGGTGGCGGTGGACTCCGCGAGGGTGAGGTGGCGGATGGCCTGCACGGCTTCGGCCCGGTCGGTGCTCGGAGTGACCAGCACGGTCGCGGTGCTGGCAAAAGACTCCACCCCGAGATTGATACCGGCGGGGAGTCCGCGGACAAAGGACGTCGCGGCATCCTTGGCGGCGGCGATGCGGCTGGGCGAGACATCAGTGGAGTTCATTGACAGTGACACGTCAATGACCAGCATCACGACCGCCCGATCGCGCGGCACTTGGGCATTCGCGGTGGGGCCAGCCAACCCGAGGGTCAGCAGTACCAAAGCCATGGTCAACAGCACTGCGGGGATGTGCCGGGGCCAGCCGTG
>JAODNG010000276.1 GCA_025465385.1 Pseudonocardiales bacterium | reverse complement strand
TGGCGGGTTCATCCAGGCTGATCTCGACACCTACTTCGCCGGGCTCAATATCAGTGCTCCGGTGGTGACCGCGGTCGGTGTTGATGGCGGCGCGAACAGCCCGGAGCGCAATCCAAACGGTGCCGACGGCGAAGTGCTGCTCGACATCGAGGTCGCCGGGGCGCTCGCCGCCGCCGCCGTCATCGTCGTCTACTTCGCCCCCAACACCGACGCCGGATTCGTCGACGCAGTGTCAGCCGCCGCGCACGCCACGCCGACCCCCACCGCGATGAGCATCAGTTGGGGCCAAAGCGAGGATGCCTGGACCGGGCAAGCCCGCACCGCCTTCGACCAGGCGCTCGCTGATGCGGCCCTGCTGGGCGTGACAGTGACCGTGGCTGCTGGCGACGACGGCAGCACCGACCGCGGTAGCGACGGGCTCCCTCACGTCGACTTCCCCGCGTCCAGCCCGCACGCGCTGGCCTGCGGCGGCACCCGGTTGGACGCGGACCCGACGACCGGCCAGGTGCGCGCGGAGACTGTGTGGAACAACGGTGTCGGCCGCGGGGCCACCGGTGGCGGGGTGAGCGACGCGTTCGACCAGCCCAGCTGGCAGGCCGGCACCGGGGTGCCCGCGCGTCCCGGTAAGCCCGGCCGCGGCGTCCCGGACGTCGCCGCCGTCGCCGACCCCCAGACCGGCTACCGGGTGCGGGTTGATGGCACCGACATCGTCGTCGGCGGCACCAGCGCGGTGGCGCCGCTGTGGGCGGCCCTGGCGACCCGGCTGGCCCAGGCGACGGGGCGGCCGCTGGGCCTGCTGGCGCCGGCGCTATACCAGCGTGTAGCGGCAGGCGCCGCGGCGACCGGCTTTCGCGACATCACCACCGGCAACAACGGCGCGTACTCCGCCGGCCCGGGCTGGGATCCCTGCACCGGGCTCGGCGTACCCGACGGCATTGCGTTGCTTACCGCGCTGCGTCAGCAGCGTGCCGCAACGAATTCGCGTCGCGATTAGTAGTAGTGTCGCCGACCCCCGATTGGGCGTCCCACGGCGCCGAGCAGCTCCAGGATCACTCCGACCACTATCAAGATGATCCCGAGCGTAACCAGTATCGGGATTCCGACCAGCCAGCCAACCACCAACAAGATGATGCCGAGAACGATCATAATGGCCTCCTCCGGAGTCTTCCCCGAGGAACGTTACGACACGGTCACCGGGTCGGCGCGGTTTAGTGATCCATAGTGGACGATACCGGACAGTGAGCGACTGCCGACACTCTGAACGGGGCACGTGCTTAGCCCGTTAGTGTAGTGCGGTTCGGGTGGGGGCGAAGGTGGCCGCGCTGGCCGCAGCCCCATGGAAACGATGTGACATGGTGGGGCGGTGGCGCTGACCGGCCTGGGGTGGCGGCGGGCGGCCGTGGTGGTCGTCGGGCTCGCCGCAGCCGGGCTGGCTGTGCGGGTGCTGTTCGACAGCAGCGACGAGCTCCTCACCGCCGCTGACACCTTGACCTCGGTTCGGGTGTGGTGGGTAGTGGCCGCCGTCCTCGTTGAGGTGCTGTCCTACGTCGCGAGGGGAGCCGCGAGCGCGGTAGTGCTGCGTCGCGGAGGTGCCGTGGTCGGACCGATGACGATGGCAGCGGGCACCCTGGCCGGCGATGCCGCTGCGTACTGCCTGCCGTTCGGCTTCGCCGCCTCGGGCGTGGTGATGGTGGGGGTGCTGCGTCGCCGCCAGGTGGGTGCGGTGTTGGCCGGTTGGATGTTCGCGGTGTCTTCGCTGTTCTACGTCGCTTCGATCACGGTGCTCACCATCGTCGCGGTTCAGATTCCCGGCGGCGACAACCCCATTTCGGGCTTGCAGACGATCAGCATCGTGCTGCTGATCGTGCTGGCCCTGGTCGGGTCTGGGTACGCCCTGCTGCGCCGCCCCGCGGTCCGGCTCCGGCTCGCTCGGGCACTGCCCAGCATTCGCCTGCCGTCGGCCGGCTGGCGCCGACGCGGATCAGAACAGCGCAGCGGGCAGCACTGGTTCGGCCGGGCGTTACTGGCGGCGCGTACCCGGATCAGGGATTGGACCCGGCAATTGGGTACGGTCCGGTTGAGCCCGGTCGCGGGGATTGCAGCGTTCATCCTGATGACGGTGTCCTGGCTGGCGGATGTTGCCGTACTGGCGCTGGCGTTCGTGGCATTGCACAGCACACCGCCGTGGACCGGGTTGTTGCTCGCCTATTGCGCCGGGCAGATCGCCGCCAGTATGCCAGTGACCCCGGGCGGGATCGGAGTCGTGGAGGGCAGCATCACGCTGGCCCTGGTGGCCTTCGGTGGCGCCGAGACCATCACCCTGGCCGCTGTGCTGCTCTACCGGCTGATCGCCTACTGGGGTTGCATTCCGGCGGGCGGGCTCGCATGGCTGGCGTTGCGGGGCACCTCCCGCAGCCTTGCAAAGGCGGTCACCCACGCAGACCCGGTGGCCACCGGGGTCGCTGAAGTGGAATCGAGATCATGAGTATCGGCCCGTGGTGGCGCCGCGCCGCGGTGACCAGTGTCGGTATCGCGTTAGCCCTAGCAGCGGCCTGTTCGGGACCGCGCAGCGGAGCGTCGGTCACCGGCGGCGTCTCCGGCTGCGCGGCGGTGCTGCCGTTAGCGCGCCAGGTCGTCCACGATGAGGGCACGCTGACCAGGGTGAAGCACGTCAGCAAGGCCGACGCTGACGCATTGAGCCGGCAGCTGGGTGCCACGCCACCGGCGCCGCTTCGACCGCACACCGGGTCACCGCGACCGGTGCGTCAGGGCAAGTCCAGTTGGCCGAAGGCCTGCCTGGTCGTTTACCACGGTAACTACCCGCCGGGAACGATCGTCGGAGCCAGCCCCCCAGCGGTTGCTGGACACTATGCCCTGATCGTCCTCCGCGTCCGGCACCCGTCAGTCGACCGCATCCTGGTCACCGACACGGTTCCCGCCGGTCTGTAATCCTGAGATCGAGGGGTAGCCGCACCTCCACCGATGAGCGCTTTAGACCTCGTCTTTGGGTCGGCGGTCAACGAAGAAGCGCGGCTGCTGCTCGTCGCCATCGCCGAGCATCTCGACGTCGAGCTGCTGTTCGTGGAGTTCGTAGACCACAGTGGCGGCCAGGAACACCTTGGCGCCGACGGGGGCATCTAGCACGGTGTCATCGTCGGCCGGGCGCGCCGCGATGGACAGCCCTATGCCCTCTGACCGGCTACTTTGGCTCTGCGGAGCGATCCGCAGGCCAGCTCCCTCCGGCATGTTGTTTTTGGTCACGAGCGAGTTGATGGCGTTGGCAGCGGCTTCAGTCACCTTCAGCATGCCGTTACCGTAAAGGTCACGAGCTACAGCCGTAAGCGGGAGGCGCTGTTGCCGATGCCGGACAAGGTGCTGCGTCGACCGCCGAGCGGTTTGCCTCGGAGAGCGTCGCCTGTCGAACCCGGGCAGCGCAGGTGGAGCTCAGCCCTCGGTGGGCGCCTTGCGTGCGGTCAGCGCTTCGACGGTGTGTTCCCGCACCGGGCGCAGCTCGAACTCTCCGAACTGGCCGCGACGTACCGCCACGGCACTCATCGGCAGGGGTCGGTTCTGCCGATTGCGGGGAGTGAGGGTCATTCCGGCCCGCGGTCGGCGGTCGGAGACGGGCGTGCGCATGTGGTCCTTCTTCGTTCTGGTTGTGCGGCGGGCCGCCAGCCGGGACGGGAACGCGCACTGTGCCTGCACAGCGGAGTAACCCGCATGCTAGGGGCGCTCCCCGGCGATCGACGGAAGTTCTTATTCAGACGAGCAGCCAGCATGGTCCTGCCCCCGGGCTCTCGTCCGCAGTGCAGAGTACTCCACGCTGTCAACGGGGGCATACCTGCTATCGGATGGCTCTGCAAGGATGACAGCAGCGGCCACGATCGGGGCATCGTCGGGGTTAGCCGCAGGCCGACGAACCGTTTGCCGCCTGGCCATGCGATCATCGGGCATGGGTAGGCTCGCGACGGTAGCGGTGGCAGCCGGGCACGATTCCGCCAGTGCGAGGGAGGCTCCGGTGCACTTCGGCAGTAACTTCATTTGGGGCGCGAGTCAGGTATGGCTGTGAGCGTGCCTCCAGCTGGTGAGACGCAAACAGGAGAGAGGCCGGCCGCTGTGACGGCGACCCGTCGGGCGCCGCACGTGACCAAGATGCTGACCTGGGTGGGTGTCGGTTGCCTGCGGCTTGAAGGTGCCCGGGTCGTTCTCGGCGAGCGTGGCCTGCGGGCTATCGGATCCGTGGTCAGCGCCGCGCAGGACGGCATCGAGGCCTACACCGCGTCTTATTCACTGACTACCGACGAGGCGGGTGTGGTCCAGCGGCTGACGGTCCGGATCGCTCGGGCCACCGGCGAGCAGCATGTCATCCTCACCCGCTCGGAGGAGGGCATCTGGCTGGTCGATCACGGTCAGGGCGCAGCGCGGACCAATTTTGGTGGTGCGCTGGACGTCGATCTGGCGTTGAGTCCATTGTTCAATGCGCTGCCGATTCGCCGGTTGGGCCTGCACCGCGACGCTGCACTGCACGATCTGCCGGTGGTGTTCGTCGCGATGCCCAGCCTGGAGGTGTGCCCAGTGTCCCAGACCTACCGCACGGCCTCGCTGGGTGATCCCGGGGTGGTCAGCATCAGCAGCGATACGTGGAACGCGGAGATCACGGTAGATGCCGACGGGATGGTGCTGGATTACCCAGGTTTGGCATCCCGGGTCTGAAGCTTGGTCAACCGGCGGCGATCCGAGCGCCGGCGGCGAGTACCGCCCGCTCACCACCGCGCACTGCGGCCACCTGAATTCCGGCGGGCAGTCCGATCATCTCAGGGGCGGGGACCGACACCGCCGGCCAGCCCAACAGGTTGAACGGCAGCGTCAGTGACAGCAGGGCGGGTACTACCTCGACCCGAGCGCCGTCCGGGGCGTCCACCTGCCGGGCGCCGATGGGGGTGGCGCGCAATGGGGTGGTCGCCAGCAGCAGCACATCGACCCCTTCGGCGAGCAGCCGAGCGGTGAGCTCGGCGGCGAGCCGGCGGCGGGTGCGCTGCGCGGTGAGGTAGTCAGCGGCGGAGTGCGCGGCGGCGGCCTGAAGCCGCGCCGCGGTGGCGGGCTGGTAGTCGTCGAGGCGCTGCGCCAGCCAATGCCGGTGGGTGGTGTGCGCTTCCGCGCCGACGATCACCTGGTAGGTGGCGGCGAGTTCGTCGACACCGGGCAGGGATACCTCGCGGATGACGGCACCGGCGCAGCTCAGCGTTTCGGCGGCCCCGTCCACCGCGGCGGCGATCGCGGGGTCATGGACCCGCCAGTACGGGTCGATTGGACGACCCACCACAGTGCCCGCGATCGGTGCCGACGGGTCGATCCGATGTCCGGTCAGCGCGCTGAAGGCCACCGCGACTGTCTCGACGTCAGCGCCGAGCAGCCCGATGTGGTCGAGGGTTTCCGACAGCGGGAACACCCCGGTGGTGGGTAGCGCGCCGCGCGCCGGCTTGAGCCCGACCACCCCGCACAGAGCGGCAGGGGTACGCGTCGAGCAGCCGGTATCGGTGCCCACCGCCAGCGGCACCAGTCCGGCGGCCACCGCCGCCGCTGATCCGCTGGAGGAGCCCCCGGAGATCTTTCGCGGATCAAGCGGGTTCCGGCACGGGCCCTCCACGGCGACGTCCCCCGTGGGGCCGTAGGCGAACTCATGGGTATGGGTTTTGGCAACCACCACGGCACCGGCCGCGCGCAATTGAGCCACCACGGCGGCGTCCTCACGTGCCGGGGCGGCATCGGCCAACACTGCACTGCCGCACCGGGTGGGTACCCCCACCACGTCGATGAGGTCCTTCACAGCCACCGGCACGCCACTCAACGGCCCCGCTCCTGCAGGGCGCCTCGGAACCAGCCGCACAATCGCGTTGTGCGGGTCGGCGGCCAGCGCCGCCACCACTCGCTCCAGATCGTCGACGTCAGTCAGATTAGCGTGCTAGCGAACGGATCAGGTGGTGAGTTCGAGGTGGCAGCAGGTGTCGTGCACGGCGACGACGCGGGCGCCGTGGTTGCCGAGCTCGCGCAGCCGCGCGAGTGCGTCGGGAGCGGTGAGATCGATGTGCTCGGTGTTGTCGCGCGCGGTATCACGGGCCGCGTCGAAGGCCCGGCGAGCCAGGTGGCCAGCCTGGATGGTGGCGGCCAGCCCGCCGGTAGAGGCCAGTGAGCCGCGGGCCGCACCCAACCGGCCCAGGGCGTCATCCACCGCCGCCAGCAGCGCGTCGCGGTTGCCTTCGCACATCGCCCGGACCAGTTCGGGCTGCGACCCGGCCACCCGGGTGCCATCGGTGAACGAACCAGCGGCCAGTGCCATCGCCAGCGATCCGCCGCCGGCGCCGACCGAGGCGAGTACCGCGGCCAGCAGATGCGGCAGGTGAGAGACTCGGGCCACCGCCGCGTCGTGGTCCGCGGTGCCGACCGGCACCACGTGCGCCCCGCACTCCAGCGCCAACCCGGCGACCTGGGCCCACACCACCGGGTCGGCGCCGTCGTCGCTACCCACCACCCAGGAAGCCCCAGTGAACAGGGTCGCCGATCCGGCTGCCCAGCCCGAGGCCGACGTCCCCGCCATCGGGTGCCCGCCGACGTAGCGGGCCGCCGGCACCAGGCGCGCCACCGCCGCCGCGACTGGTTGCTTGACGCTGACCACGTCGGTCAGGCGGCAGTACGGGGCGTGCCGGGCCACCATCGGCAGCACGTCGACCACTGCGGGCAGCGGTACCGCGAGCGCCACCAGTGCGTCATCGTCCGCCAGCGCCTCCTCGATCGTGGTGGTGGCATCGAAGCCAGCGTCGCGGACCGCGGTGACGACAGCAGCCGACCTCGCCATCCCCCGGACCTTCCACCCGGCGCCCTCAGCTGCGCGCAGCAACGACCCGCCGATCAGACCCAATCCGATGACACACAGTGTGCGCTCGCTCATGAACTCAGGGCCTCCAGTGCGAAGCCGGCGTAGAGGGCGACACCGTGCACCATCGCAGCCTCATCGAATACCGCCCGGTTGGAATGGTTCGCCGGGGCCGCGTCCGGCTCATGACCCGGCGGGCAGGCGCCGAGGAACGCCATCGCCCCAGGAACTTTCGCCAGTACGTAGGAGAAGTCTTCGGCGCCCATCAGCGGGTCTGGCATGGGCTCGGCGTGGCGTTTGCCGAGCACCCAGCGGGCCAGATCGATCACCTGGGGAGTCACCTCGTCGTCGTTGACCGTCACCGGATAGCCGTACTCGATCGCCACGGTGGCAGCGCAGCCGTGCGCTGCCGCGACATGCTCGCACACCCGGCGCACCTCCGCATGCAGCTTCACCCGGGTGTACTCGGACAGCGCTCGGATCGTGCCCTCCAGCTCCGCGGTCTCCGGGATGATGTTGGAGCTAGTGCCTGCGGAGATCCGGGTGACGGTGAGCACCGCCGGGTCGAAGACGCTCAACGTCCGAGTGATCATGGTCTGCAGCGCTCCGACCATCGCGGCGGCGGCCGGTACCGGGTCCACCGCGTTGCACGGCGCGCTGGCGTGCCCGCCTTCACCGGTCACCGTCACCCGCAGCACGTCCGACGACGCCATGATGGCGCCGGCTCTGGTCTGCACCAGCCCGCTGTCCAAGGTGGACGTGATGTGCAGGGCCAGCGCGCGTTCCGGGGTGCCGGCGATTTCCAGCAGGCCCTCGTCCAGCATGTGCCGGGCTCCGTGGAAGCCCTCCTCACCGGGCTGGAACATCAGCAGCACCCGGCCGGCCAGCTCGTCGCGCTGCGCGGCGATCAGTCGCGCGGCCGAGGCCAACATCGCGACGTGCGTGTCGTGCCCGCAGGCGTGCATCGAACCTGGTAGCTCGGAGCTGAACGGCAGTCCCGACTTTTCAGTGACCGGCAGCGCGTCCATGTCGGCGCGCAACAGCACGGTCGGTCCCGGCCGCGCGCCCTCGATCACCCCGACCACCGAACTGGCGCCCCGCCCGGTGTGCACTGCCACGGGCAGATCGGCCAACGCGCCCAGCACGGCGGACTGGGTCTCAGGCAGGTGCAGGCCCTGCTCCGGGCGCCGGTGCAAGCTGCGGCGCAGCGCGATCGTGTCCGGCTGCAGCGCTGCGGCGGCGCCCACCAGGTTGCTCGCGCGCCGACTATGACGGGCCCCAGGCGTGCTCACAACCGCTCATCTTCGCACGTCATGGAGCAAATGCGGGCCCGAATCGGTGATCGCATTTCCGTGCGAAGCCAGGGGGCGCATACTTGTGCCATGTCCGTCACCGGCTTTGCCATCGCTGTGGTTCGCGAGGACGGGCGCTGGCAGTGTACGAAACTGGATGCTGCGGCCCTGAAAGACCTCGACGCGGCAATCACTGAGCTGCGCGGGCAACGCTCCACCGGCGCTGTCTTCGGCCTACTCGACGTCGACGACGAGTTCTTCGTCGTGGTGCGGCCGGTCCCCGGCGGCGTGTCGTTGCTGCTGTCCGACGCCGTCGCCGCGCTGGACTACGACGTTGCCGCCGACGTGCTGGACCTGTTGCGCGTCGACATTCCAGAAGACGCCGCGGATTCCGATGACGTGTGGCCGGAAGGCGACCTCGGGTTGCTCGCCGACTTGGGATTGCCCGCAGAGGAGATGCAGGTGATCATCGATGAGGTGGATCTGTACCCGGACGAGCAGCTCGACATGATCGCCCAGCGGTGCGGGTTCCGGCCACAGCTCTCGGAGCTCCTGGAGAAGCAGCCGGGATGATCGCGGCGACCGGTGCCGACCTGGCGCTGGTGCGGCGAGCGATCGAGGTCGCCTCCGGTGCGGTGCATGCTGGCGACGTGCCGATCGGGGCCGTGCTGGTGGACGCTGACGGGGTCGAACTGGCCGCTGCCTGCAATGCCCGGGAAGCCACCGGTGACCCCACTGCGCACGCCGAACTGCTGGTGCTGCGCGCTGGGGCTTCCCGGCTGCGCGCCACCGGGGGCGGTGACGGCTGGCGGCTGACCGGCTGCACCTTGGCGGTCACCGTGGAGCCCTGCACCATGTGTGCAGGTGCCCTGGTCGCCGCCCGGGTGGACCGCTTGGTGTTCGGTGCGTGGGAGCCCAAGACTGGAGCGGTCGGCTCGCTGTGGGACGTCGTCCGCGACCGCCGGTTGCACCACCGGCCGCAGGTCCTCGGGGGTGTCCTCGAGTCCGAGTGTGCGGCCCTGCTCACCGGGTTCTTCGCCGACCACCGCACGAGGATCGCGCCGGCAGGTCCGGTATTGTGACCGGCGGTAGCGTGTCCGAGCGGCCGAAGGAGCGCGCCTCGAAAGCGCGTGAGGGTTCACGCCCTCCGTGGGTTCAAATCCCACCGCTACCGCCAGTGTGATGTCTCGGGACACCGCGCACAGGTGTCTCGGGACATCGTTCACGTTTTGGATTGTGGTTGGTAGTCCTTGTTCGGGTCGAGGTGGAGTTCTCGGAGTAGTTCGCCGTGGGTGGTCAGGACTCGGAGGTGGAGGGTGTGGATGAGGGCGGGGATGTTGGTGGCGGCGTGTCGGCGGCCGATGCCGATGTGGTGTAGGTGGGTGTTGTGCCGGAGCGTGAACACGCCG
>JAODNG010000245.1 GCA_025465385.1 Pseudonocardiales bacterium | reverse complement strand
TGTCCGCGAGAGGCAACCCTGTCCAATGCGGTCCAGCCCAAAACGCCAACCTGTCCACACCGCGCGTCCTACCCACAGCTATTCTCTATCCCCCTTGACACCGTCTTACGCCCAATATGGGGGACATATCGGGGCTATCGGGGCTAAGACGACCCCGATAGCCCCGATATGTCCCCCATATTGGGCGGGGACCGGTTATGCGGGGACCGGTTATGCGGAGAGGAGTTGCTGGTAGAGGGCGACGGTGCGGTCGGCGACTGCTGACCAGGAGAACTCGGTGATGGCGCGCTTGCGGCCCGCGTGACCCATCGCCGCGACGCGGTCCGGGTCGGCCAAGAGCTCGTTGATGTGCTGCGCCAGCCGCCGCTGGAACGCCTCCTGGTCCTGCTCGTCGTAAGGCACCAACAGGCCGGTGACGCCGTGGTCGACCACCTCTGGGATCCCCCCTACCGCGGACGCGACTACCGCGGTACCGCAGGCCATCGCCTCGAGGTTGACGATTCCCAGCGGCTCGTAGACCGACGGGCAGGCGAACACGGTGGCTGCCGACAACACCTGCCGGATGTCCTCGATGGGCAGCATGTCTGGCACCCAGATCACACCCGGCCGGGCCGCGGACAGCTCCGCCACGGCGGCGCGGGCTTCGGCTTCGATCTCCGAGGTGTCCGGCGCGCCCGCACACAACAGCAACTGGGCGCCGTGGTCGATGTGATAAGCCGCCGCCAGTAGGTGCCCGACTCCCTTCTGCCGAGTGATCCTGCCCACGAAGGCGACGATCGGCCGCGCTGGGTCGGCTCCGAGCCGGCGAACGACGTCGGTCTCCTGGACCGGACGGTAAAGATCGGCATCGATCCCGTTCCGTACCACGTTCACCCGCTCGGGGTGCACGGTCGGGTAGCAGTCCAACACGTCGGTACGCATGCCATCGCTGACCGCGATGATGGCGTCGGCGTGCTCGTAGGCGGTGCGTTCCACCCAGGAGGACACCCGGTAACCACCGCCGAGCTGCTCGGCCTTCCACGGCCTGCGGGGCTCCAACGAGTGTGCCGTGACGACATGCGGCACGCCGTGCAGGGTCCGAGCTAGATGGCCGGCCATGTTGGCATACCAAGTATGCGAGTGCACCAGATCCACTCCGCCCAGCGCGTCGGCCATCGCCAAATTCACTGACAGGGTCTGCAGGGCCGGGTTCGCGCTGTCCAGCCCCGGTGCCACGGCGTGGTTGTAGGCTCGTGGGCGGGGCGCGCCGAAGCAATGCACCTCGACCTCGCACCGCTTCCGCAGCTCCGGGACCAGGTAGCTGACGTGCACTCCGGCGCCGCCGTACACCTCGGGCGGGTATTCCCGGGTCAGCACTCCGATGCGCACGCTGTGTCACGCTAGCGTCTTCACGGGCTGAGCCGGCAATCAGACCACGCCGGCCGGGTCGGCACTCAGACGCTGGTGCGCCACGTCGCTTACCGGTGAACATTGGGTGACCGGGCGCGGGTCTCGCGTGGCTCAGCGGTGCGACCGGGGCTAGGGTGACCAATTGTGAAGGGACAGCCGCACGTGCTGGGCATCGTTCTCGCCGGCGGTGAGGGGAAGCGGTTGTGGCCGCTGACGGCGGACCGGGCAAAGCCGGCCGTACCGTTCGGCGGCAACTATCGGCTGATCGACTTTGTGCTCTCCAATTTGGTCAACGCCGGATTTATCCGGATCTGCGTGCTTACTCAATACAAGTCGCACTCATTGGATCGGCACATCACGACGGCATGGCGGCTGTCGTCGATGCTGGGGCAGTACATCACTCCGGTGCCCGCGCAGCAGCGGCTCGGCCCGCGTTGGTACACCGGCAGTGCGGATGCGATCTTCCAATCGCTCAATCTCGTCTACGACGAAGCGCCGGAGTACATCGTTGTCTTCGGTGCCGACCATGTGTACCGGATGGACCCGTCTCAGATGGTGGAGCAGCACATCGCCACCGGCGCCGGCGTGACCGTCGCCGGCATTCGGGTACCGCGGGGGCAGGCCAGCGCTTTCGGATGTATCGGCGCTGACGTCTCCGGCCGGATCACCGAGTTTTTGGAAAAGCCAACGACGCCACCGGGTACGCCGGACGACCCTGAGATGGCCTTCGCATCGATGGGTAACTACGTCTTCACTACGAAATTACTGGTCTCCGCGCTGCGAGCCGACGCCACCAACCAGGATTCCGATCATGACATGGGCGGCGACGTGATCCCCATGCTGGTGGATTGTGGCGAAGCGTCGGTTTATGACTTCGCCGACAACGTGGTGCCCGGCGCCACCGACCGTGACTGCGGGTACTGGCGCGATGTCGGCACGCTGGACGCCTATTACGACGCACATATGGATCTCGTGTCGGTGCATCCGGTGTTCAACCTGTACAACCAGGCGTGGGCGATCCGCACCGCGATGCCCCCGTTGCCGCCCGCGAAGTTCGTTCAGGGCGGCAGCGCCCAGGAGTCGATCGTGGGGGCGGGTTCGATCGTCTCCGCCGCCCACGTGAGCCACTCGGTACTGTCCGGTGACGTGGTCGTCGAGGCCGGCGCCCACGTCGAGGGCAGCGTGCTGATGCCCGGTGTGCGGGTCGGCAAGGGTGCCATCGTGCGCCGGGCCATCCTGGACAAGAACGTGGTGATTCCCGACGGCGCGCAGGTCGGCATGGATCCCGGCTTAGACCGGGAGCGCTACACCGTCAGCGGTGGCGGTGTGGTGGTGTTGGGCAAGGGAGCCCATGCGGAGTAAGCCGATCGGCTAGCGTGGCGCGGTGCGAAGGGTGCCCTGGTGGGCTGTGCTGTCATCGGCCTGCTCTCCGGTGCTTCTGGTCGGTGGTTGGCAACTTGCCGCAGCCCGCCAGCGGGGTGGTTTCGACCAGGTGAGTCACACCATCAGCGAGCTGGCCGGCCGCGGCGCCACTGACCCGTGGATCATGACGACGGCCCTTGCCGGGGTCGGCATGTGCCACGTGATCACGGCCGCTGGACTGGCGCCGGCAGCAATTCCGGGTCGCCTGCTGCTCGCCGCCGGGGGGGTTGGCACCGTAGCGCTGGCCGCGTTACCGCTACCGGTCATCGGGGATTCGCCGGCCCACGTCGTAGCAGCGACGGTCACCTTCCCCGCACTGTCGCTGTGGCCCGTGCTGGCGGTGCGGCGCGGCAGCACGCCTCGCCCCGCTGTCTGGTTGTCTGCCGCCGCGGGGCTGCTCGTCCTGCTCGGCTGGTTCGGGATCGACTACTTCGGTGGGAGCTCCCGGATCGGGCTGTCCGAACGCATGCTCGCCGCAGCCCAGGCACTGTGGCCGCTGGCGGCGGTGCTGCTGGCGCGCCGCCGTTGAAGCCCCCGCCGTCGGGACGCGACAGTGTGGTCCAATTCGGTCATGACAGCCGCGGAGCAGCCGTCCCCCCAACAGACGACCAGCTCGCTCACAGAGGCGATCGTCGGTTACTACGACGAAACCTGGCTCGACTACCGAATACTGTGGCTCAACAAAGACAACTTGGCCGTGCATTTCGGCTACACCGACGGCAGCACCCGCACCCATACCGATGCCCTGAAAAACATGAATCGGGTGCTGGCGGACCGGGTGCGGATACAACCCGGCGAGCGCGTCCTGGATGCGGGCTGCGGCGTCGGCGGCAGCAGCCTGTGGCTGGCCACTGAGCGCGGCGCCGAGGTGGTCGGGATCACGTTGGCCGCCAGGCAAGCCGCGATGGCACGTGGTCACGCCCTGCGGCGAGGCGTGACCGACCGCGTGCAGTTCGAGGTGGCCGACTTCACCGCGACGCCCTTCCCGGACGCCTCTTTCGACGTCGTGTGGGCAGTGGAGAGTATGTGCCACGCTCCTGACAAGGCCGCCTTCTACCGGGAAGCTGCTCGACTGCTGCGTCCGGGCGGACGGGTGGTCGTCGCCGACTTTGTCCGGGCGGCGCGCCCGCTGGACTCGACCGGTGAGCGGCTGCTGCACGAATGGCTCGACGGCTGGGCCGTGCCGGACATCGACACTCACGGCGAGCACCTGGAGCACCTTGCTTCCGCCGGGTTCGCGGAGACTCAGCTCGATGATGTGACCACGCACACCCGCCCGTCGCTACGCCGGCTGTATCGCATGGCCTATTGGACTTATCCGCTGGCCATGCTTGGCCGCGTGACGGGAGTTCGATCGCCGGTCCAGCACGGCAATGTGATCGCCTCGATACGTCAGTATCAAGCGCTTCGCCGCGATGCGTGGTTCTACAGCATCCTGTCGGCCACCAAACCGGCAGCCAGCCGCTGATCGGGCAACATTGTGCGGCGTCGCACGTCCGGCCGTCATTCGGCTCCGGAATGGCGACTAATGCGTGCTGCTAGCTGCGCAGGGCAAGGAGCAGACCGTCACCTAGCGGGAGCATCAGCGGGATGAGGGTCTCGTCGTCACGCACCATGGCGCCGATCTCGCGCAGGGCAGTGTAGGACGGGTCGCGATACGCTGGATCGGCCACCCTGCCACTCTGCAAGGCGTTGTCGAACGCGATCACCCCGCCGGGGCGTAGCAACCGCACGCCGGCCTCCAGGTAGCGTGGGTACTCGGGCTCGGCGGCGTCGACGAAGACCAGGTCGTAGCCGCCGTCGGTGAGCCGGGGAAGCACGTCCAGGGCTTGCCCCATGATCAGCCGATAGCGCGACGGTGGGAACCCGGCTTGGGCGAACGTCTGCCGGGCGGCGCGTTGGTGCTCGGGTTCGACGTCGATGGAGGTGAGCACGCCGTCGGAAGCCATCCCCCGCAGTAGCCACAGTCCGCTGATGCCCGCGCCGGTACCGATCTCGACCACGGCGCGCGCGGCGAGTGCACTGGCCAGGAACCGGAGCGCGGCGCCACCGTCCGGCTCTATTGGGGTGCAGCCCCACTCCTCGGCGCGCTCGCGGGCCGCGGCCAGTAACCCGTCCTCGGCAACGAAGCTTTCCAGGTAGTCGCGCACGGCGCTGCCGGACAGGGCAGGCGGTCCGCCTGGGCTGCCGGTCGACCTCACGCTGCGCAGCGTAGCGCCGCGGTGTGGGCCATCTGAGCGGCGCCGCGCCGGATCAGCGGATCGTCTCTGGACCGGCTTACTCTTAGGATCTTCTTAGCCGCCCCTTACCTAGGGCACACGGTCGCCCCCCATCATAGGAGCGGGATTCGTTGCGGATCGGTTTACCGGTTTTCCTGCCCGGGCATCTGTGAGGAAACCTCGGAAACATTGGCCGCCATCTCCGCGTTGCAGTACCCGTGCGTGCCTGTGACCGGCGTCCTGTCGTCAACCCGGAGGTGTGAGACCCAGCCAATGGCTACCCAGACTCGCTTTCGCGGTCCTGCTGCTCCTGGGCAGGCGATTTCCCTCGACCGGGCGTCGGACGAGGCAACTCGGGCAGCCGAGGCATGGGTACCACCCTCATGGGATCAGGTTGTGCGGGAGCATGCCGACCGGGTCTACCGGTTGGCCTACCGCCTGTCCGGCAACCCGCACGACGCCGAGGACCTCACCCAGGAAACGTTCATCCGGGTGTTCCGCAGCCTGGGGTCCTACAAACCGGGCACGTTCGAGGGTTGGCTGCACCGGATCACGACCAACCTGTTCCTGGACATGGTGCGCCGACGTGCCCGGCTGCGGATGGAGGGCCTGCCCGAGGACACCGACCGGCTCGTCGGCGGTGGGCCGAGTCCGGAGCAGGTCTACGTTGCGACCCACCTCGATCCGGATCTGCAGCAGGCATTGGACGACCTCGCACCTGAATTCCGAGCAGCTGTCGTACTCTGTGACGTAGAGGGTCTGTCTTACGAGGAGATCGGCGCCACGCTCGGGGTGAAGCTCGGGACGGTTCGCAGCCGGATCCACCGCGGCAGGCAGGCGCTCAAGGCGGCGCTCGAAAAGCGACGCGCCGACGCTGAGTAAGGAGGCTGGATGACGGACCTGCGGGGCCGCAGCTTCTCGGACTTGGTCGCGAGCCTCAACGCAGCACAGCACCTGGCAGTCGACGCCGTGGTGGCGTTCGTCGACGGAGAGCTAGGCTCGGTTGCTCGTGACCGTGCCACCGCTCATCTCGCCATGTGCCAGTCCTGTGCCGCGGAGGTCGCCGCGCAACACCAGGCCCGCAGTGTGGTGCGTTCGGCGCAGTGTCCACCGGCCCCGGCCGACTTGCTCGCCGCGCTACGCGACATTCCGCAGACCGCGGACCTGCCCACCGCGCCGGCCGGGCTGGCGGTGACCGCCGAAGGCACTATCGTTGAGCTCTCCGACCGCAGCTTGGCCCCCGGCCCGCTGGGTGCGAGCCCGCGCTGGGGGACTGGACCGTCGGTACTCGGTCGGTGGATTGGGCGATAACCGCGCTACGCACATTTCACCAGGGCGCGGGAAGACTGGCTGATCGCCAGTGCCCGCCTGACCCAGGAGACCATGGCCACGTCGCAGGATCACGACGCCTACCGGCCCTTCCCGACGGAAGGGCATCCGGGGGCGCCTTCGTTTGTCTCGAAACCGGCGCCGCGGCCCGCGGTCGAGCCGGCCGCGGCGGAGCTGTTCGGCCGACCCTCTGGGGTGATCGGAGCGTTTGCCGATCAGCCTGTTGGAGCCATTCGTCAATGGGCCGCCGCGCCGCCGACCCCGGAGGCGTTGGAAACCGCGTTCGCTAGGCCGTCGCGGTCCGATGAACGGTTGCAACGGCCTCCAGGGCGCAACGGAGCGCGACCCTCGGCAGGGTTGGCGGGGGAAGACGACTTCTGGACGCAAGGAGCCGCGCGTGACCCGTGGCGTGATCCCTGGGCGGCAGCGGTGCTCGGGGACCCCGCAGTGGGCCAGCGCGATCTCAATGCCGACGAACCGCCGCGGCCAGGAGCCCGGCTGAGCGTCGCGGAGGTGCTGTTCGGTCGTCGATTGAGCAACCAAGCGGTTGCTGCGCTGGTGACGGTGGCGTTGCTGATCGGTGGAGTCGGCGGACTCGTGGGCCGGCTCACCGCCGAGGGCGGTACCCTGCTCAACGATCCAGGTATCACCCTCGCGCAGGTGCAGCCGGCGATCGACCGACCGGCCGGCTCGGTCGCCGCGGTTGCCGGTCGGGTACTGCCCGCAGTGGTGTCCTTGGAGTTCCGGGTGGGGGATCAGGGCGGCTTCGGCTCGGGTGTGGTGATCGACGGCCACGGATACCTGCTGACGAACAACCACGTGGTAGCCCCTGCCGCGGACATCCCGCACGCAACCCTGGAAGCGGTGTTCAGCGACGGCACCCGACTGCCGGCGCGGATCGTGGGCCGGGATCCCAAGACCGACCTTGCTGTGGTCAAGGTCGAGGTCGCCAACGCGACGGTGGCCCAGCTGGGCCGTTCATCGACGCTGAAGTCGGGCGACCCGGTTATCGCGATCGGTTCTCCACTCGGTCTCGCCGGCACGGTGACCAGCGGCATCGTCAGCGCGGTAAACCGGCCGGTGCGGCTGGAGGCTGATGGAGGTAACGGCAATGCGGTGATCGACGCGATCCAGACCGACGCGGCGATCAACCCGGGCAACTCCGGTGGGGCATTGGTGGATGGCGCGGGTGCGGTGGTGGGAATCAACACCGCGATCCGGACTCTGGGTGCGGTCGAAGGCGGGGGATCCATCGGGCTCGGCTTCGCTATCCCGATCGATACGGCCAGAACGATCGCACAAGAGCTGATCCGCACTGGGCATTACCAGCACGCCGATCTTGGCGTCAACGCCGCGTCGGTGACCGACGGCAAGTCCGACGGTGCCCGAGTGCAGAACGTTCAGCAGGGCAGCGCCGCCGCCGAGGCCGGCATCCTGGAAAACGATGTGATCACCAAGGTCGGTAACCGCATCGTCGGTACCGCCGACGCGCTGACGGTCGCTGTTCGGGAGCGGGGCATCGGCGAACGGGTGCCGATCTCGTTGGTTCGCGACGGGCGACCGCTGGTGGTCACCGTCACTCTGAAATCTGACTGATCGGGCGGGGCGTTAGCCTTCCCGACTTGTGAAGCTGCGGGACCTTGTCTATGCCGTCTACGAGCGCCGGCTGGCCCGCCGGCTGCGCGGCGCCGACCGTCCCCGCCATGTCGCGGTGATCATGGATGGTAATCGACGCTGGGCCAAGGAGGCGGGGTTTGCCGACGTCAGTGACGGTCACCGGGTCGGGGCCGCCAAGCTGGTCGAGCTGCTCGACTGGTGCCAGGACAGCGGTGTCGAGATCGCGACGTTCTGGTTGCTCTCGCCGGATAACCTCCGCAACCGGCCGCCGGATCAGGTGGAGCTCCTGCTGGAGATCATCGCTGATGTCGTCGACAAGCTGTGCGCGCCCGACACGCCGTGGCGAGTGCAGGTCGTCGGTGCGCTGGATCTGCTGCCGCCGGAGATGGCGCAGCGGTTGACCAGCGCGGCGGCCCGGACGCGGGATCGACGCGGATTGGCGGTCAATGTCGCGGTGGGCTACGGCGGTCGCCAGGAGATCGCTGACGCGTTGCGCAAACTGCTGCTCAAGCACGCGGAGGCCGGGACCACCATGGAAGAGCTCGCCGAGGTGCTCGACGTCGAGCAGATCGCGGAGCATCTGTACACCTCTGGCCAGCCCGACCCAGATCTGGTCATCCGCACTTCGGGAGAGCAGCGGCTGTCCGGTTTCCTGCTCTGGCAGTCAGCGCATTCGGAGTTCTGGTTCTGCGACGCCTACTGGCCGGCCTTCCGAAAGGTGGATTTCCTGCGTGCGCTGCGCGACTACGCTGCCCGGCACCGCCGGTTTGGGTCGTGAGTGCGAAACAGTGTTATGGCACTTAACTCCACTCACAAGCTCTATCGTCAGTAGATGAACGCCGCCGAGCTGGTCCGCGAGTACCTGCTGCTGGGCCTGCGGTTCGACCGCCTCGTCGAGGGTTTCGTCGATGCCTACACCGGCGACCCGGCGCTGCGGCGCCAAGTCGACAACGAACCCCGGCCGGATCCGGCGGTGCTGGGCCGCTGCGCGGCCCAACTGCGGGCGGAGCTTCCCAATGCCGGACTGGCCGAGCCGCGGGCTCGGTTCCTGGCTGCCCACCTGACCGCCTTGGAATGCAGCGGCCGGGTGCTGGCCGGACAACAGGTCGGTTTCGTGGCCGAGGTGGCGGCATATTTCGACGTCGTCATCACACCGGGCGATCCCGACGTCTACCGCCAAGCGCATGCCGAGATCGACCGGCTCCTGCCCGGCGCCGATCCACTGGCCGATCGGTTGGCCGCCCACCGAGCTCGCGATGAGATTGCGCCGCAGCGCCTCGAACCTGCTGTGGAGGCGCTGTCCAGCGCGCTGCGGGATCGGGTCCGGGCAACATTCGGACTGCCACCGCAGGAGACCGTGCGCTACGAGGTGGTCACCGACAAGCCGTGGAGCGGGTTCAACTATTACCTCGGTGACTTCTGCTCGCGGGTAGCGATCAACGCGGATCTCGGGCACCGGATGGCCAACCTGCCGCACCTGGTCGCGCACGAATCCTACCCGGGCCATCACACCGAACACTGCCGCAAGGAGGCCGGCCTGGTACGCACGGATCACCACGAAGAGCAGACGATCTTCCTGGTGAATACCCCTCAGTGTCTGATGGCTGAGGGGTTGGCTGACCTCGGGCTGGCCGCCGCGGTCGGTCCCGGGTGGGGGCCATGGGCTGGCGAGATTCTGGGTGATCTGGGTTTGCGGATGGACGGCGAGCTCGCTGAGCGGCTGGAGACGGCGGCAGCGGGCCTGCTCGGTGTCCGGCAGGACGCTGCGCTGATGCTGCATGATCAGCGTGCCGATCCCGCGGACGTGTCCGCCTACCTGCAACGATGGCTGATGGTGCCCGAACCGCGGGCCAGCCAGATATTGCGATTCCTCGGCGACCCGCTGTGGCGTGCCTACACCACCACTTACGTTGAGGGCTACCGGCTGCTGTGCACCTGGCTAGCCGACCGGCCGCCCGCGCAACCGCTGGACCAGCGCTATCTGCGGTTACTCGACGAACCGCTCATCCCGTCGGTGATTCGCACCGAATTGGCCGGTTCCTGAGTGGCGTATTCCCAGGACGGCCACACACCGGTACCGTGCGGTAGCAGCGGGATGTGCTCGACGCGTCTCGCCACGGGAGGCCCTGATCGTGGCTTTTGTCGATCGGGCGGGTAATCCGCCCACGGCGAGCACGGGAGGGTCGGCACCCGGCCCTCGTGGTCGGTCCCACTGAGCCCGACCGGGCGCAGCGGGAGACGACCAACAGAGGCCGGCCGGCCCACCGAGTAGCGGGCGCGGTGCCGCGCACGCCAGGGAGCTGCCGTGATCGCTTCTCGCTCGCCACACTCCACCGCCCCGGATTCGCGCACTTATGTGCTGGATACCTCAGTGCTGCTATCCGATCCCTGGGCACTCAGCCGATTCGATGAGCACGAGGTGGTGCTGCCACTTGTGGTCGTCGGAGAGCTGGAGGGCAAGCGGCATCACGCGGAACTGGGCTGGTTCGCTCGAGAGGCGTTGCGCCTGCTCGACGATCTGCGGCGAACTCACGGCCGGTTGGATGCGCCGGTCCCGATCGGGGAATTGGGCGGCACCCTGCGGGTTGAACTGAATCACTGCGATCAGACCGTGCTGCCTGCCGGGTTCCGTACCGATACCAACGACTCTCGAATCCTGGCCTGCGCGCTGAACCTCGTCGCCGATGGACGCAACGTCACATTGGTGACCAAGGACATGCCGTTGCGGGTCAGGGCGGGTGCGGTCGGGTTGGCCGCAGACGAGTACCACGCGCAGGATGTGGTGCCGTCCGGGTGGACCGGGATGAACGACGTCGAAGTCAGTTCTTCCGTGCTGGAACAGCTCTACAAGGAGGGGATCGCCGACCTCAACGAGCATCCGGAGGTCGCTGGACTGCCCTGCAATACCGGTTTGCGGCTGCTCGCCGGGACGGCTACCGCGCTGGGCCGGATCACGTCGGACAAACGCGCCCGGCTGGTCCGCGGGGACCGGGAGGCGTTCGGGCTGCACGGCCGCTCGGCTGAACAGCGGGTTGCGCTCGAACTGCTACTCGACCCCGCAGTAGGGATCGTGTCACTTGGTGGTCGGGCCGGGACGGGAAAGTCGGCGCTCGCGCTGTGCGCCGGCCTCGAAGCCGTGCTGGAGCGCGGGGCGCACCGTCGGGTCATCGTCTTTCGGCCGCTGTATGCCGTGGGTGGCCAGGAGCTGGGCTATCTGCCCGGCAGTGAGAACGAAAAGATGCAACCCTGGGCGCAGGCGGTGTTCGACACCCTGGGGGCGATCGCCTCGCCGGATGTCATTGACGAGGTGATCGATCGCGGGATGCTCGAGGTAATGCCGTTGACCCACATCCGCGGTCGATCGCTGCACGACAGCTTCGTAATCGTCGATGAGGCGCAGTCCCTGGAACGTAATGTGCTGCTCACGGTGCTGTCCCGGTTGGGAACGGGTTCTCGGGTCGTGCTCACCCACGATGTCGCGCAGCGGGACAACCTGCGGGTGGGCCGGCACGACGGGGTGGCCGCGGTAATCGAGAAGCTCAAGGGCCACCCGCTGTTCGCCCATGTGACGCTTACCCGCTCGGAGCGCTCGCCGATCGCAGCGCTGGTCACCGAGATGCTGGAGGAGTACGCGCACTGAGCAGTTGGCCGCTCTTCAAGAGCTACCAACCCGCATGCGGGACGCCTTGGAGAGCGGCCAACCGGTCATTTCTCGCCAGTTCACGAGGTTGCTCGGACGCAACCAGCGCAACGCCCGGAAGGGGATCGGAGAAAACGTCGAGGGCTTCTAGTACCTGCTGCACGCAGCGCGCGGTCTTCTCGAACGACCTCTGCAGCCGGTGCACTGTGCCGAGCCGGCGCATCGTCGAGGCGTCGCTGTGGCGGTCGGCCAACTCGCGCAGGGAGGCTAGGGCGCAGTCCAGGCGGGGCAAGGCTTCGCTGACTGTGCCGATGGCGCCGGTGACCGGCGGGCGAATCACACGGCCGCCAGGGGCCGCGGATGCCCTGAGAATCTCTTCGATGCCGTCTTGCGCCTCATCGAGGCGCAGCGCCAGGCGGTGCAGCTCGGTCGGAGGGCGCGCCGTCATGCCATCCGCTGCGCCGCTGACCGCTCGTCGAGCTCCTGTGAGCATCAGCTCGCAGATGTGCCGCCAGTCGTCGTAGTACCCGCGGATGAGGAAGATCCTGGCAAGTCGTACGCCCAGCGCCCAGCCGAGCTGGCCCGACCCGACGGAGAACGCCTGCTCGACGGCTCCCGCCACGGCCGGCCGTTCGACCTTGAACCAACCGCACGGGTCGCTGATCACCGCCTTGAGTATCGCCTCGTCCGGTCGCCAGCGGGTTCCGGCTGCAAAAGTCTGGGCGAAGGTGGAACTGGGCAGGTGTCGGGCGGCCCCTTCGGCTAGAGCCAGCCATCCGCCGAACGCTCGATCCAGTGCAGCGCGTCGATCAGCTTGCGTTTCCTGGGCGGAGGTTAGCTCCCGGGCGTAGGCGCGCAGCAGGCTATGGAAGCGGTAACGCAACTGTCCCGAAGCGCCATGCCCTGCCACGTCGAGCAGATGCACATCGACCAGGCTGTCCACCAGCTCTTCGGCCCGCCACTGCGACACGTCGAGCATGGCCGCGGCCGCCCAGGCAGCGAAATCGCGGACCTCGAGCAGTCCGAGGAGCCGGAAGGCGCGCTGAGCTGTCGCGTCTAGGCTTTGATAGCTCAGGGCGAGGCTGGCCCGCACGTCCAGATCTCCGAGCCGTAGCTTGTCCAGACGGTGCTGCTCGTCGGCCAGATCAGCCTCGAAGCGGGACAGCGGCCAGTGCCGTCGACTACCCAGCCGGGCTCCCGCAATCCGCAGCGCCAACGGCAGGAAACCGCACAGCCGCACGATCTCCGTCGCTGCTGCGGATTCCGTCGCGACCCGCCGCGGCCCGGCAAGCCGGGCCAGCAGCTCGACAGCTTGGTCCGCTTTGAAGACGTCCAAATCGATCAGCCGGGCGCCGGTCAAACCGGCCAACCGGGTTCTGCTGGTGATCAGCACCGCGCACCCGGGGGTGCCGGGTAGCAGCGGTCGCAGCTGTGCTTCGCACTCCGCATTGTCCAGCACGATGAGCACCCGCCGGTCGGCGAGCCGGCTGCGATACAACGCGGCGCGTTCCTCGGCATCGTCGGGGATCGCGGTCCGGTCCACCCCGAGCGAGCGCAGGAACCGGGCCAGCACCTCCGCCGGTGTGAGCGGGTGGGCCTGCGGTCGGAGGTCGACGAACAGCTGCCCATCTGGGTACTGGACGCGCAGTCGGTGTGCGGCACGGACGGCCAGTGTGGTCTTACCCACCCCGGCCTTTCCTGTGATCGCGACGAGCACCGTTGCGACCCGATCTGCTGCGGCGGCCAGGTGCGCCACGGTGGCGAGCTGTGCCCGTCGCCCGGTGAAATCGGTGATGTCGGCGGGGAGCTGCGCCGGCGTGATGAGGGGACCCGTCGGAGCTTCCAGCATCGGGTCGCCGGTCAGGATGGCCCGCTCCAGCCGCTGCAACTCGTTACCGGGCTCCAACCCGAGCTGCTCGACCAGGGCGCTTCGGGTGCGGTGGTAGACCTCCAGCGCTTCAGCCTGCCGGCCGGCCTGGTAGAGCGCGGTCATCAACAACCCCTGCAGCTGTTCCCGCATCGGGTGCCGGGCAGCGAGCTCGACGAGTTCGGGGATGATCGCATTGGCATGTCCGCAAGCCAGCTCAACGCAATACAGTTGGGCGAGGCCGGTGAGCCGGCGCTCGGTCAGCCGGTCGGCCTCGGCGCGTAACAACGGTAGGTCGGTGATATCGCTGAACGGCTCCCCGCGCCACAACCGCAGCGCCGCGCGCAGCACCCCAACAGCGCGCGCCGGTTCTTCGATGTCCGTGCTCTCGGCCAGCGCGGACTCGAATCGCTCGGCGTCGAGTTCGCCAGGGTCCACTCGTAGCGTGTAGCCGCCGTTGTCGAAACGGATCCGCCCCGGATCTCCCAGCACCCGGCGCAACCGATGGACGTGCAGCTGCAGCTTCTTGGCCGCGCGCGGATCTCGCTCACCCGCCCACAGGGCATCAACCAGGACGTCGACCGGGACCGGCTTGTTCGCCCGGGTGAGCAGGACGCCGAGCAGCATGCGGGGCATCGGCGCGGAAAGTTGGACCGGCTGCCCTTCTCGCCGGGCCCGCAACGGGCCGAGAACCTCGAAGTCCATCTGCCCCCCGCTCCGCCGCTGTGCCTGCCAGGATTGGCACCGAGTGTAGCGACACGCTGTCGCTTGGTAACCGGACGTTCCCCCGATCGGTGTGTCAGCTCGGGGGAACGCTCACATAAGGGCTCCATCCGGTCACCGCAGGGGCCGCTGGTGCGTCCGTGAGTGAACAAGAGCAAGTGGCCGGAAACCGGAAGGAAAGCGGCAGGACCTAGCGTGGTGCTCGCAACGCAACGGATCCCAGGGGAACGGTCGGGCGGGGGACCTGGGATTCCCATGAGTCGAGTTAGAGAGGGGCTTTCTTGATGTCTTGGACCTCCGCACGCGTGGCCGGCTCCATACTAGCTGCGGCTACGGTCACACTCGCGTTCGCCGCGCCGGCAAGCGCCGATGCGCCTACACCACCGAAGAAGGGTCCTGGTGTGGGGTCGTCGACCACCGTGGCTTGCGGCCTGAACTACCCGGCTAAGGATCCCCATGGCTGGGCGAACTTCCCGGCCAATACCGTGACCTTGCGCAGTGGCCCCAGCAATTCCTGCATCCAAACGGGACAGGGGATGTACGACCAGCGCGCCCAGTACCTCTGCTACACACCAGGAGATGGTGGTACCTGGACCGACGTGCGCAATACCTCCACGGGAGAGCAGGGTTGGGTTCGGGACGACCAGTTGGCTGGGTACGGCAGCAACGTGCCTTGTGAGACGAGCCCACCGCCGGCATCTGTCAGAGGGTGACGATGCGGGAGTTATCCATGCGCCCGCATAGCACTGAGCAGCTCAGCGATGTACCAGCGATTCCTGACTTTCCGCGTTCTGGGGGCAAACCGTCGTTACTGCGGTTTGCTTCCAGAACGCGGGGAAATGGCCATGCCTAGCACGTCGAGGGCATTGTTGAGCTGCTCGGCGGTGATGGTGCCGTCGTCGACGTGACCACGTGCGCGCACCACGTCGGCGATGCTGCGCCGCTGGAGTAGTGCTTCCTTGGCGATGGAGGCCGCTTCCTCGTAGCCGAGGTACCGGTTGAGTGCGGTTGCGATCGCGGGGGAGGACTCGGCGTACTCGCGGCAGCGCGTTACGTCGGCCTGGGTGCCCTCGACGACCTTGTCGGCGAGCAACCGAGCGGCCGC
>JAODNG010000387.1 GCA_025465385.1 Pseudonocardiales bacterium | reverse complement strand
GGTCACGGCTTCGCCTTGACGGTCGCCGACCTCGCGGCGGGCGACCAGTGCCTGGTGGAAGTAGTCAATGGCTTCTTCGGACCGTTGAAGGCACCGGTAGTTCTGGCCAAGATCATGCAGGCTCCAGCCCAGGCCCCACCGTTCGTCGATGTGGCTAAAAGCGTCCAGGGCCTGTTGGGCGTGGTCGATGGCTTCTGCGTACCGTCGAAGGTGGCGATGGCTTTCGCTGAGTAGGTGATGCGCCCAGCCTTCGCCCCACCGGGAGTCGACCCGACGAAAGAGCGCCAGCGCCTCCTGCAAGCTGCTGATGGTGTCTTCGAACCGCCGCAGATCTAGGAAAGCCATGCCTTGAAGGGCCAGGGCCGCGGCCTTCTCCCAGCCACAGCCGATCTCGTCCCAGATAGCGAGGGACTGATGAAAGGAGGTGATGGCTTCCTCGAACCGCCCAAGATCCCGGTAGGCGTTCGCGAGGGTCATCAAGACGTATGCCTCACCGAATCGATCGTGGATGTCGGTGGCTGCGGCAAGGCCGGTGGTGCTGGTCGTGATCCACTGTGAACAGTGTTTGCGCAGGCTGAAGAAGCCCCAGAGCACGACGGGGATCTGCCATGCGGTGGTCTTATGGCCGCTCTGATGGGCTTGGCGAGTGACGGCGACCAGGTTGGCGAGTTCGCTGTCGCACCATTTCAACGCTCGGCCGCGGGTGCTCAGCGGCAGGTATTGGGTGCGACTCGCGGGGGGGACGAGGGGAACGCGCTTGCGATGCGGCATGAGCTGACGGTCTGCCTCATCGGCGGTGTGGAGGAACCAGGACAGTAACCGCCATACGGCGGCGTGGCGCTCCTGTTCCGATTCATCGGCGTGTGCGCGTTCGGATGCGTAAAGGCGGAGCAAGTCATGGAAGCGGTACCGGTCGTGGGAAACCGGCTCGATGAGGTGTGCGTTGCTCAGCGCGCCGAGGAGTTGTCGGGCGCGGACAAGATGTACGCCCATCAGTGCGGCAGCGGCCGGTGTGCTGATGTCTGGTCCGGTGTGCAAGCCGAGCAACCGGAAGGCGCGAGCGCAGTCAGGGTCAAGCGTGCGGTAGGACCAGGAGAACACGGCACGCGCTGTCGTGGTCTCGTCGTCGGTCGCGAGCGCCTCCAGGCGGTCGTGCCCGTCGGCCAACTCGGACACCAGGTCGGCGAGCGCGGTGTGCGGGTAGAACGCGGCGCGTTCCCCGGCGATCCGCAATGCCAGCGGGAGGAACGCGCAGAACCGGGCCAACTCGGTTGCGACGCGCGGTTCGGCGTCGATGCGGGTAGGCCCGATGATCTCGCGCAGCAACGCGAGGGCTTCCTCAGGGGCCAACGCGTCCAGGGTGATACGCCGTGCTCCTTCCCGGATGACCAGCCCCGATAGGTTGTTACGGCTGGTGACCACCACCTGGCAGCCGGGCGAACCCGGCAGCAGTGGCCGTACCTGCTGGGGTGTGGCAGCGTTGTCCAACACGATGAGCATGCGGCGACCCACCAGGAGCGAGCGGTAGAGCGCCGCTTGCGCCTCCAACTCGGCGGGTATCTGCGCGGGAGCTACGTTCAGCGCTCGCAGGAATCTGTTTAGGGCTTCCTCGGGGCTGACTGCCGGCCCGGGATCGTAGCCGCGCAGGTTTATGTGCAACTGCCCGTCGGGAAACCGGTCTTGTACGCGATGCGCCCAGCGCACTGCCAGCGCGGTCTTGCCCACCCCAGCGGTGCCGTCAATCGCCGAGATCACCACAGTCGTCGGCATTCCTTCACCGGCCTGCGCCAGGAACGCATCGAGCTTGATGAGCTCATCCTCCCGGGCGGTGAAATGCGGTACGTCCATGGGCAGCTGTCGTGGGACCGGCAGCGGAATCGGGTCGGGTTGTTGGTACACCTGCGCCGCAAGAGCCGGTTGACCCACCACTGGCCTGTTAGTCAGCTCGCCCCCGAGCGGCGGCTCGGTCTGCGTTCTCTTAGCAGCGGCCCAGCGCTCGCGTGCAGCATCGACGTCCCCACCAAGGAAGTGGACCAGTTTCGCGGCGAGTTCCCACGCCGGCAGTTTCTTACCGGCGAAGGCCGCGGACAGCGCCGAACGCCCGTAACTCGTGGCTCGACGCATCTGCGAGTAGTCCGGCTTGCCGGCCTGAATCAACAACTCCCGTAGGTACTTCGCGAAGTCGCCGACCAGACCTGGAGGCGTCGGACCAGGTGCCTTTGCCATCCCGTCCCCACTGACGGACGACACAGCGTCCGTGCGATGTCCAAAATACGAGGTCAGAGCGTATACGAGATGCCCGGCTGATCCAAGCGACCGGCATTCGCCTGCGGAAACGGCTGATAGAGCCCTCCTAGCTGCGGTCAAACCGAGCACAAACCTCGTTCAACCCGATCTCGCCACGAAGGCGTGCTGCCCACTACAAATAACTCGGGATGCACACCATGACTAACCCCAATGAGAAGGCCGGTCTGGCCGTTGCCGTGGAAGATCTGCTGACCGACGTGGCCGGCGACGGGTTCACGCTGTACTGCTGCGGCCCCAGGGCGGCACCCAATGCGCTGGTCGCCTGCTACGAGTGGGACCAGTACGTCGATCTGCTCACCATCCAGGACTTCGATCGGGTCACCGCTGCCAGGGTGCCCAGACACCCTAAGGTGGACAT
>JAODNG010000386.1 GCA_025465385.1 Pseudonocardiales bacterium | reverse complement strand
CCCCGGCACGTCCACGCCACACTGATCAAGCCTTTCCCATACCAGGCGCAAGGAAGCCCGCCGACAGAGCCGACCGAAGGGACTACGCTGCCACCAAAGCCTGACCAGGGTGTAACCACGCCATGGATGGGGCCGGAATCTTTTTATTCCGCTGACTGGCGGTTGAGCACCGGCCTTCTCGGCCGGTCTGGATCCGGCTGCCTGTTCGGCTGATCAAGCAGGTCGATGGGGGGGTGTCCGGGTAGTGGGTGTGCGCCGGGGGCGCGCAGTCCTTGCAGCAGGAGGGCGGTGGTGCGTTGTCCTTGTTGCTCGGTTGCCCGCACGCCGAGGCACTCGCCCGCTTGTACTGATGCCAGGGACAGTACGACCAGGTCGCGCCAGGACACGTCCGCGCGCAGCACACGCGCCCGGTGGGCCCGCTCGGTGAGTTGTTCGATCGAGGCACGTAGCTTCATGCTCTGCTCGCTAACATCCTGGGCGAACGCTGACGCGTAATCGGCGGTGAACTCGGCGAGCCCGCGGTTGGCTCGCTGTGCCTCGCTGAGGGTGGCAAAGAATTTGGCTATACCTGTCCACGGGTCCTCGTCAGCGATCGCTTCGTCGGCTGCGGCTTGTATCTCGGCGATGCCGTCCAGCAGGACGTCTTTGATCAGGGCTTCTTTGGACCCGAAGCGCCGGTAGAGGGTGCCGATGCCGACTTCGGCGCGCGCGGCGATCTCGGCGGCCGCGGCGTCCATCCCCTTCTCCGCGACGACGGCACGGGCGGCGTCGATAAGACGCAGCCTCTTACGTCGTGAGTCGGCGCGTTCGCTGCCGCGGATCGGGTCGCAGGGGGATGGCATGCGGAAACTCTAGCATTGGAATAGATCATTCCGAACGGACGACAAGCGTCCGATCGTGCTAGCGTCGGGGCATGACCGCCTACCTCTAGACTGTCCTGAGCCGCCCGGTTCCGGGCGCCGAGGACCAGTTCAACCATTGGTACGACCACACTCACCTCCCCGAGGTCCTCGCCACGCCGGGTTTCCTGGCCGCGCGGCGCTACACCCCGACCGATCCCGCCGGCCCGTATCTGGCGATCTACGAGATCGAGACCGATGATCTGGGAGCGGTCCTGGAGGACCTGCGGGCCCGCGCACGGACGATGACCGTGTCCGAATCCCTCGATGCCAACTCGATCGTCATGGATGTCTTCCAGGCCATGGGACCCCACCGCGGGTGCGACGCGGAGTCGTCCCGGTGACCGGGAGCATCGGCGTCGGCATCATCGGCGCCCGCGCGGAGCGCGGCTGGGCAGCCGCCGCGCACATCCCGGCGCTGCGATCCCTGCCTGACTACGACCTGCGCGCGGTAAGCACCACCCGCCAGTCCTCGGCCGACGCCGCGGCTGCCGCCTTCGGTGTTCCACACGCGTTCGACAACCATCGGGACCTGGTCGAGTGCTCCGAGGTCGATCTGGTCGTGGTGACGGTCAAGGTCGCGCAACACGCCGAGCTGGTCCGGGCAGCGCTCGAGGCGGGCAAAGCGGTGTACTGCGAGTGGCCGCTGGGGCGCGATGTTGACGAGGCGACCGAGCTCACCGCCCGGGCCACGCACCTGGGCCTGCCCACGGCGGTCGGGTTGCAGGCCCGCGTCGCGCCGGCGATCAACTACGCGCGCGACCTCATCGCGGACGGCTTCCTCGGCGAGGTGCTGTCCACCACGATGGTCGTCACCGCCATGGCCGGCACCGTGCGCGACCGGGACCTCGCCTATATGGCCGACAAGGCCCAGGGGGCGAACCTGCTCACCGTTGTCGCCGGTCACACGGTGGACACGCTGTGCTACTGCCTCGGCGAATGGCGCGAGCTGGCGGCCGTACTGGACAACCGACGCCCCGTCGCCACCGTCAAGCAGACCGGCGAGCAACTGCCCAAGACATCCGACGACCAGATCGCGCTACTCGGCAGATTGCGCAGCGGTGCCATCGCCACCGTGCACCTTCGGGGCGCGCTGGAACGCGACGACGGACTGTACTGGGAGATCAACGGCACTCGCGGCAACCTGTGGGTGACCGCCGAAGGCCCCTTGCCTGGCATCTCCCCAGTCACGCTGCGCGCCACCCAGGGCCCGAACCGCGAGTCGCTCCCCCTGCCGGTACCCGAGCAGTACACCCACGCACCCGTCTCGTTGGCGGGCTCGCCAGCCTTCAACGTCGCGGAAACCTACCTACGCCTGGCCCACGACCTGCGCGAAGGAATCACAACCGCGCCCACCTTCGACGACGCACTCATCCGTCACCGTATGCTCGCTGACATCGAGCAGGCCGCCCTGACTGGCCAGCGTCTCGTCAAATCCACCTCCGGTCCAACCGATGCCAAGCACAATCCGGGCGGGGATGGCGCTGGTTCCTAGCGTTCAATGCCAGCCCGACCAGGCATCCGCAGCCCAATGCAGCGCCGGAGCCCAATCCAGCGCCGAAGGGTTAACCCGCCTGTTAAGCAAAGCAACCAACCTCTCACCTGTGGGGTTCCAGAAGTCGGCCTGTACCTCTGACCTGGGTGATC
>JAODNG010000214.1 GCA_025465385.1 Pseudonocardiales bacterium | reverse complement strand
CGCCGATGCGGTGGTGGGAACCGGACTGCGCATCCTGCTGATCATCGTACTGGCAGTATTGATCCGGCTGATGGTGCACCGGACGATCAACCGGTTGACCCAGGTAACGGCCGAAGGACCACCCCCTGGATTGCTTCGGCCGCTGCGCGAGCGGGCGCCGGAATCCTGGCGGGGCACCGGGATACTAGGGCAACGCCGATCCCAACGGGCCCGCACGATCGGCTCGGTACTGCGGTCTGGGATGACGTTCGTGGTCTACGGGGTTGCGTGCACCCTGGTGCTGGGCGAACTGGGGATCAATCTTGGTCCGATCATCGCCTCGGCCGGCATTCTCGGTGTTGCGCTCGGCTTCGGCGCGCAGAATCTGGTGAAGGACTTTCTGTCCGGGATGTTCATGATGGTGGAGGACCAGTACGGCGTCGGTGATGTGGTGGACCTCGGCCAAGCCACCGGCACCGTCGAGGGGGTCGGACTGCGAGTGACCACCCTGCGGGACACCAAGGGCACGGTGTGGTACGTCCGCAACGGCGAAGTACTGCGCGTCGGTAACTCCAGCCAGGACTACTCGGTGGCCGTCGTCGACCTCCCCATCGGCTACAACGCAGACATCCAGGCCTCTGCTGAGCTCGCCGGTCGTACCGCCACCGAGCTCACCGCCGACGGCAGCGCACTGGCCGCCGATGTGCTCGAACCGCCCCAGGTGCTCGGCGTCGAGTCGATAAATTCCGACGGCGTAACTCTACGGATCACCACCAAGGTCCAGGCAGGGCGGCAGTGGGCGGTGCAGCGGGCGTTGCTGGCCGGCATCAAGGCAGCCTTCGCCGAAGCCGGGATTCCGGCGCCCTCGCCAGCCGGTGTCACGGCTCCCCCGACCTAAGGCTTCCTGCTCGCGTTGTGGCCGAGCAGGGCAAGATGGGGGGATGGCTGCGCCGGAGAACTTCTACGAGGCCGTCGGTGGCGAGCAGACGTTCCGCCGGATCGTCGGCCGTTTTTATGAGCTGGTGGCCAAGGATGTGGTGCTACGCCCGCTCTACCCGGACGAGGACCTCGGTGCTGCCGAGGAGCGGCTGCGGATGTTCCTCGTGCAGTACTGGGGCGGGCCACACACCTACTCGATGCAGCGTGGACACCCGCGGTTGCGGATGCGGCACGTCCCGTTCCGGATCGGGCCGACCGAACGCGACGCCTGGCTGCGTTGCATGCGCATCGCAGTAGATGAAGCCGATCTCGGTGAGGCGCACCGAGCCGTGCTGTGGAACTACCTCCAGATGGCAGCGAACAGCCTGGTGAATTCTTTGACCTGACGTCCGACGGTCTGCCCCGACTCCAGTGGCTAGATTGACCCTCGTGCGACGCGCCGACGACCGCCGACTGACTGAAGACGAGGGCTGGTGGCGAGATGCCACGTTCTACCAGATCTACGTCCGTTCCTTCGCCGACGCTGACGGTGACGGCGTCGGCGATCTGGAGGGCGTTCGCAGCCGGCTGGGTTATCTGGAATTGCTCGGTGTGGATGCGCTGTGGCTCACTCCGTTCTTCAGCTCCCCGATGGTCGACCACGGCTACGACGTCAGCGATCCGCGCGCCGTCGACCCGCTGTTCGGTGATCTGAACGGCTTCGATCGGCTGATCGCCGACGCTCACCGGCGTGGGTTGCGGGTAACCATCGACGTGGTGCCCAACCACACCTCCGACCAGCACGAATGGTTCCAGGCGGCCGTCGCGGCAGCACCGGGCAGCCCCGAGCGAGCCCGCTATTTCTTCCGCGACGGTTCCGGGTTCAGCGGGTCGCGACCGCCCAACAACTGGACGAGCACCTTCGGCGGTCCGGCATGGACCCGACTGCCCCCCTCGATCAACGATGCCGGGCAGTGGTACCTGCACCTGTTCGCGCCCGAGCAGCCGGACCTCAACTGGGACAATCTGGAGGTAGCCGCCGATCTTGAACGGACCTTGCGGTTCTGGCTGGACCGTGGGGTGGACGGCTTCCGCATCGACGTCGCCCACGGGATGGCCAAACCTGCTGGTTTGCCTGACATGCCGCAGCCGATCGAGGCCTGCTCCGGTCTGCTCGACGCCGACGTCGCCGATCCCCGCTTCAACGCTGACAGTGTGCACGACATCCACCGGATGATCCGCAAGGTGATCGACGAGTATCCGGCGCGGATGGCGATCGGCGAGATCTGGGTGGTCGACGACGCCGCGTTCGCCCGCTACATCCGCCCTGACGAGCTGCACTTGGGGTTCAACTTCCGGCTGCTGGAGGCCGACTTCGACGCCGGCAGTGTCCGTGCGGCCATCGAGCACTCGCTGTTGGCTGTCCAGGGCAGTCCCGCACCGGCCACCTGGACGATCTCCAACCACGACTCGGTTCGTCCGGTGACTCGCTACGGCGGAGGTGAAGTCGGCCTGGCCCGGGCACGGGCGCTGGCCCTGGTACAGCTCGCCCTGCCCGGACCGGTCTATCTGTATAACGGCGACGAACTGGGGCTGCCGAACGTCGAATTGCCCGACTGGGCGCTGCAGGATCCGGTGTGGAGGCGCTCCGGACACACCGAGCGCGGGCGCGACGGCTGCCGGGTCCCGCTGCCCTGGCAGGGCAGCGTGCCGCCGTACGGATTCAGTGCAAGCCCCGGCACCTGGCTGCCGATGCCGGGTGACTGGGGTAACCGAACCGTGGAAGCGCAGCTGGAGGATCCGACTTCGACGTTGTCGCTCTACCGGCGGGCCCTGGAACTGCGCAAGGGTCACAACGCGTTCAGCGGCGCCGAGCTGGAATGGTACGGCGCACCGCCCGGATGCCTGGCGTTCCGCCGGAAGGGCGGCGGGTTGGTCTGCGGCCTGAACACCTCCGGCAACCAGGTATCACTGCCACAGGGACAGGTGCTGCTGGCCAGTGGCCCGCTCCCGCCCAGTGGCGATGTCCTGCCGCCCGATACCGCCGTCTGGCTGGTGTGAGCCGATCAGACGAGCAGCGGCAGCGCAGCGTGCCGGCGGCGCAGCACGGCACCGTAGCGAGCATCCAACCGCAGCCATGAATCGGTCGCCGAAACCCGGACGGTCTCGCTCACGCTGGAGGTTCCCACGAAGCCCATGCCCGACAGGGCGAACAGACAGCGCAGCGGCACTCCCACTTCGAATCCCGCCCCACTGACAGTGATCACCTTCTGATCCAACAGTGCGGCGGGCGGCGAGCCGCGCGGGCCGCGGTTGTGCCTGGCGACGGCGGCACCCTGATCGGTGAGCTCGGCCAGCACGTCAGCGGGCACCTGGTCCACCGCATGCCATCCTTGTTCCGGCGGTAAGGCGCAGCGCCAGAGCGCATCCTGCGCCGGGCCAGGGTCCGACACCGCAGCGCCGACCGCTGCCACCGCGGCCAGCAAATCCGTGCTCCTGACGGTGATGTCACCGGGCCGCACCACTCCCCGCACTGAGCGAGTCACCAGCGTGTCGAACGGGGTATCGACCCAGGCATGCACCCGGCCGTGCCCATCCCGCAGCCGCACCATCGCGTCGCGGTCCAGCCGCACGGCGCGGGCCACGAAGGCAGCAAGATCGTCCCGCTCGGTTGGATCCGGAATGCACAGTTCAGCCACCGCTACCCCCGTCTCGAAACGCAGCCAGGAATTCCCGCTCATCGCGCGTCAACCGCCGTGGCCGTCGCGCGGCGGTGTCGTACGCAGCGAGCTGTGTACGCGCAGTGACTGCGTCGCCGCCAGTGCCCGCCACGACGTAGTCCAGCGCGAATGAGGCGGCCAGCAGTTCGCTGACCCACAACCGCACCCGCACTGGGCTCGCCGAATACACCAGGGGCTGCCGATAGCGGACCAACAGCTCAACGACGACCACGCCCTCGGCCAGAGTGTGGGCACCCCGCCGTGCACCCTCACCGAACAGTAGCCCGGTGCGCGCCTCCTCCAGGAGCGTGACCACTCGCGCGTTGTTGACGTGCCCGTAAATGTCCATGTCCGACCACCGCACCGCGACGTCCGTACTGAACATCGCCAACTACTCACCTCCGGTCGGCTCCCGAGCCGCCTTCTAGAGGTCGACCGACGAAGTCGCGCTATCCACCTACGAGCAGGCCGCTTCTACAACCACTTTCCACTAGCGCCAGCTGCGGATCGGCGATCGGCCTCAGGCCGAACCCCATCGTGGTTCAGCAGTCAGATTTGGCAGCCGCAGCAGGGGGTTGGTGACCGCCGCATCGGGATCGTCTGCGTCTGCGTCGACCGGATCCGGTCCGGCGGAATCCGCATCGATCGGCTTCGGGGCTAGTGCGAGACCTGGTGGCCGGCGCGTTCCTAAACCACGGTAGCGGGACACGTCCAGCTCGGTCTCGGGGTCAGCACTAGTTGAACCGTCATCGCCGCGCATCCCGGCGGATCGCGCGCCACCGTGGACATCCCGGCTTTCCTGGTATGCGGCGAGTGCCTCAGCGAGCAGGTCACCTAAACCCATCTGGGCCTCGTCGCCGGCTACGTCGTCATCCGCAGGTTGGCAGTCCAGCGCGCGGGGCGTCGGAGCGGGCGGCGGCCCAGTAACCGACAACTCCCGCCGTGTCTGCGCAGCATTTTCGGGTTCTTCGGACGGGTCGTCGTCGGTGGCCTCATGCTC
>JAODNG010000143.1 GCA_025465385.1 Pseudonocardiales bacterium | reverse complement strand
GGCTTGAGCGTGCGATAGTTGATGGTCTCCGGCTTCTTGACCTCGCCGAAGGACCACTGGCGAATGTCCTCTGCGGTCGCAAGACCGATGCGGAGCTCGTCGAAGAAGTTGACGTCAAGCACGTGTCGTTCCTTCTCCCCTGTGTTGTAGAACACACTGGTTATAGAAAACTTTGATGTATGGGTGCGTCGGCGCGAGGGTGGGCGGGAGGTCCACCCCCGCGCCGGACGCGGTCTGGGAGCCGGTTACTGCACGACGTCGTCTACCGACGGTGACTCGTTGCGAGACAGGTTGATGCCGAGATTGGCAGCCGCACGTTCCAAATCCTCGTCATCGGAGTCCCGCATCTCGATCGCCGCCCCGTCGCTGGACAGCACTTCGACGTTGAGGCACAGTGACTGCAGCTCTTTGAGCAACACCTTGAACGACTCGGGAATTCCAGGCTCGGGAATATTTTCACCCTTGACGATGGCCTCGTACACCTTTACCCGGCCAAGCACATCATCGGACTTGATCGTCAACAGTTCCTGCAGGGTGTACGCCGCTCCGTAGGCCTGCATCGCCCAGCACTCCATTTCGCCGAAGCGCTGACCACCGAACTGTGCCTTTCCGCCCAGCGGCTGCTGCGTAATCATCGAGTAGGGACCGGTCGAACGAGCGTGGATCTTGTCGTCGACCAGGTGCAGCAGCTTGATGATGTACATGTAGCCGACTGCGACCGGGAAGGGATACGGCTCACCGGTGCGACCGTCATACAGCTGCGCCTTGCCGTCGGGTCCGACCATCTGGTCGCCGTCCCGGTTGGGCAGCGTGGAGCTGAGCAAACCGGTGAGCTCCTCCTCCCTGGCCCCGTCGAACACCGGGGTGGCAACCACGGTGCCAGGCTCAGCCTGGTGCAGCTCCTCAGGCAGCCGAGACGCCCACTCCGGCTCACCCTCGATCCGCCACCCACGCTTGGCTATCCAGCCGAGGTGGGTTTCCAGGATCTGCCCGATGTTCATCCGGCGCGGGACACCGTGGGTGTTGAGGATGATGTCCACCGGCGTCCCGTCCGGCAGGAACGGCATGTCCTCCACCGGAAGGATCCTGCCGATGACGCCCTTGTTACCGTGCCGGCCGGCGAGCTTGTCACCGTCCTGGATCTTGCGCTTCTGCGCGACGTACACCCGGACCAGCTCGTTGACGCCGGGCGAGAGCTCATCGTCGTCCTCGCGGGAGAACACCCGGATCCCGATGACCTTGCCGGTCTCGCCGTGCGGCACCTTAAGGCTGGTGTCGCGGACCTCGCGAGCCTTCTCCCCGAAGATGGCGCGCAGCAGGCGCTCCTCAGGGGTCAACTCGGTCTCACCCTTCGGCGTCACCTTTCCGACCAGGATGTCTCCGGCCTGGACCTCCGCGCCGATCCGGATGATGCCACGTTCGTCGAGGTCGGCCAGCACTTCCTCGGACACATTCGGAATGTCCCGGGTGATCTCCTCAGCACCGAGCTTGGTATCCCGGGCATCGATCTCGTGCTCGTCGATGTGGATCGAGGTGAGCACGTCGTCCTGCACAATGCGCTGGCTGAGGATGATCGCGTCCTCGTAGTTGTGGCCCTCCCACGGCATGATCGCCACCAGCAGGTTCTTGCCCAGGGCCATCTCACCTTTGTCGGTGCACGGCCCGTCGGCGATCACCTGGCCGACCTCCACCCGATCACCCTCGGCCACGACAGGCCGTTGGTTGTTGCAGGTGCCCTGGTTGGACCGGTGGAACTTGTACATCCGGTAGGTCTGTCGGGTGCCGTCATCAGCCATGACGGTGACGTAGTCGGCGCACAGCTCCTCGACCACGCCGGCCTTCTCGACCACCACAACATCGCCGGCGTCCACCGCAGCCCGAAGCTCCATACCGGTTCCGACCAGTGGCGCTTCGCTGCGCAGCAGGGGCACTGCCTGACGCTGCATGTTGGCGCCCATGAGCGCCCGGTTGGCGTCGTCGTGCTCGACGAACGGAATCATCGCGGTGGCTACCGAGACCATCTGCTGCGGCGAGACATCCATGTAGTCGACGCCCAACGGGTCGATGTAGTCGACGTCGCCGCCCTTGCGTCGGACCAGAACGCGCTCCTCAGCGAAGTGACCATCGTCGGCCAGCACTGCGTTTGCCTGTGCTTTGACGTACCGGTCTTCTTCGTCGGCGGTCAGGTAGTCGATCTGCTCGGTGACCTGACCGTCGACGACCTTGCGGTAGGGCGTCTCGATGAAGCCGAACGGGTTGACCCGGGCGAAGGAGGACAACGACCCGATCAACCCGATGTTCGGACCCTCCGGCGTCTCGATCGGACACATCCGGCCGTAGTGCGACGCGTGCACGTCACGGACCTCGAAGCCGGCCCGTTCCCGGGAAAGGCCACCAGGACCCAACGCGGACAGCCGCCGCTTGTGAGTCAACCCGGCCAGCGGGTTGGTCTGGTCCATGAACTGGGACAGCTGGGAGGTACCGAAGAATTCCTTGATCGCCGCCACCACCGGACGGATGTTGATCAGAGTCTGCGGCGTGATTGCCTCGACGTCCTGGGTGGTCATCCGCTCCCGAACGACCCGCTCCATCCGGGACAGTCCGACCCGGATCTGGTTCTGGATCAACTCACCGACGGTACGCAACCGGCGGTTGCCGAAGTGATCGATGTCGTCGGTCTCCACCGGCACCACGTCCCCGGGCACACCGTTGGCGGCCGGCATCGTCGTCTCGCCGGCGTGCAGCCGGACGAGGTAGTCGATGGTGGTGACGATGTCGTCCTCGCTGAGCACGCCATTGCGGTGCGGCAGTGCCAGCCCCAGCTTCTTGTTGGCCTTGTAGCGGCCGACCTTGGCCAGGTCGTAACGCTTGACCTTGAAGAAGAGGTTCTCCAGCAGCGCCTGTGCGCTTTCCTTCGTGGGCGGCTCGCCCGGACGCAGCTTGCGGTAGATGTCCAGCAGTGCCTCGTCGGGCCCGGCGGTATGGTCTTTCTCCAAGGTGGCGAGCAGCGTCTCGGAGTGCGCGAAGCGCGCGGCGATCCGCTCGGTCGTCCAGCCCAGGGCCTTGAGCAGCACAGTCACCGGCTGACGGCGCTTGCGGTCGATCCGCACGCCGACCGTGTCCCGCTTGTCGACGTCGAACTCCAGCCATGCGCCACGACTGGGAATGATCTTTACGCTGTAGACGTCCTTGTCTGTGGTCTTGTCGACGGCGTGGTCGAAGTACACCCCGGGAGATCGAACGAGCTGGGACACCACGACCCGCTCGGTCCCGTTGATGATGAAAGTGCCCTTGTTGGTCATCATCGGAAAGTCACCCATGAACACCGTCTGTGACTTGATCTCACCGGTGTTGTTGTTGGTGAATTCGGCCGTGACGAACAGCGGCGCGGCGTAGGTCATGTCCTTGTCCCGGCACTCCTCGACCGAGGCCTTGACCTCATCGAAGCGAGGGTCGGAGAAGGACAGCGACATCGAGCCGGAGAAATCCTCGATCGGGGAGATCTCCTCGAGCACCTCTGCGAGACCACCGATCGGTGCCTCGTCACCAGCCTCGATGCGGCGCTGGTACCACTCGTCGGCACCGATCAACCACTCGAACGATTGGAGCTGCAGGTCCAGCAGATCGGGCACCTGGAGCGGCTCGCGGATCTTCGCAAAAGACGGCCGGGCCGGAGCTCCTGGGAGGCGGGATACGGAGTTGTTCGCAGCAGAGGTCTTGGTCGGGCGGGAGACTGCCAAGATTGCGTCCTTCCGAACACTAGCGCTGCCGAGCGCAGGACCTCGTGGTCTCCTCGGACCACACTCCCGGCGCGGTTGGTGCAGTTGCTGATGTAGTTGTCAGTGTCGTTTGCGGTTGTTAACCTCAGGTTGTTACCTCAGGGTGATACCATTAGCGCAGCCCGACGAGCCCTGCACGCAGGGGAAGCCCTCTGCCGAGGGCACCCTGTGCTCATTGAGCACCGTGATCCACGAACTCGGATCCAATTGAACCCGGGGTCCGCCGAACACTGTGCGCAGGGAAGCGAGGAGAGGGCAGCGCAAAGAAGCAGTCTAACCGCTAGGACGGCGACTGTCCAGCGCCGGGCGTAGACCGGCGTGAGCGTGGTCCTAGGGTGACCTGCTAGACGCCCCCCGTCAAGAGTGCATCGTCCGATCAGTGGTCGGATGTGCACGATCAGCGGCAATTTAGCTGATCGGTGCAGCCGATCTAGGCGAGCTGACGATGCCTGGCGAGAAACTCAGAACGGTTCCGCGTCGGCTATCTTCCAGCTACCGTCCACCAGTTGCGCCGTGATCGACAGTCTGCCTGAGGCCAGAAGCGGCTTGGCCTGGCCTCCCTGGTGGGCTTGTTGGTCGAGGAACACCACCACGTTCGCCCGGCCACCGTCAAGCACCTTGACCGCGAGGGCCGGCACCGTGGCCACCACCACGGCCTGTTGGGCTGGCGCGAGCGCTCGTACCCGAGCGAACTCCTGATGAAAACTTTGAATGTACTGGCCTGTGATGACTGCGGAGGCAGCTCGCTCGTTGTCATCCAACCGGGCGTAGTCGTAGGAGTAGACGCGTTGCACTGCTTCGCGCACCTGGGCGGAGACCTGGGCGGTGGCGTCGGCATCCACCAGCGCGTCGTTGCTCGCCGCCGCGGATCCGGTCAGTTGGTTCGCCTCGCCGCGGAACCAGGCAGCGAGACCTAGCGCCATTACCACCGCAGTCACCAATGCCACCAGCGTCGCCACCGCGGTGACCCGCCGGGGCGGCTTCACCACCGTCTCGGTGGGCGCAAGTTGTGCTGCGGTCGGGGTGGTCATGTTGGGGCTTCTCCCTCTTCCGGAGCCTGCTAACTCGGCTCCCCACGTCGGGTCTACCTCGGGGAGGTGCCCGGGGAACATGGCCCAGGCTCCGAGTAACCATCGCCGACCGGTGCCAACGTGCCGACCTTCCAGGTATTGCCGGCACGGATCATGTCGAGTCGGACGCGCCGGTGCGCGCAGCTCGGGTCACCCTGTTCCGACTGAGACGTGACGTCCACCCCTACCAGCACCTCGGCGGTGCCGGCACGCTCGTTGAGGGAGGCGACCGCCGCGTCGAGAACCATCGCGGTGGTGACCGCAGCCGAGGCGGTGATGGCCTGGACATAGGCGTCGCGATTGGCGCGCAGCTGGCTGAGTAGCGACCCGGTCGTGGACTGTTCCCACAGTGTCAAGCCGTCCTGCACCCGCCGATAGTCGAGCGTGTTGAGGGTGACCATGGCCCGTTGCGCATCCGCCAGCACGGCGTCTCGGTCCACACCCACGGCGAGGGACTTGCCGTGCGCGGCCCGGTACCAGGAGACGCCGAACCAACCCGTGGCGGCGAAGGCGACCACCGCGACCACCGCGACC
>JAODNG010000120.1 GCA_025465385.1 Pseudonocardiales bacterium | reverse complement strand
ATGGCCACTGCTCGGCAGAGCGATCGTGCGGACGTCGACGCCGCTGAGCCGCTCGATCACGAGGTCCCAACACCAGGGACCGTGCCAAGCCCCGTGCACTAGTACAAGGGTTGGAGCTGAAGCCACGATCGTCTCCCGCTGCTCGACGCCATCGCCGCTTGGTCATCCTGCCGCACCAACACGTGAGCAGGCGGGTTCCTGTTCCCGGTCGCGACGGCCTGGCTGACAGACTTCCAGTCGCGCTACATCAGTAAGCGTGGCCGGTACCGGTCATCGTGATCGGCTTTTCGATAAGGTGCGGTTCGGGCTCAGCGCCCTGTGCGGCGAACCAGGGAGCATGTGCTGGCGCGTCCGGGCACAGTGTCCACTTCCGGCCGACCCGGTCAACGCCTATCGGGTACACGGTCAGGGCGCCGTCGGCCTCGATGTGTAAACGGAGAAAATGTTTGAGGTCCTGGTGGTGTTGGGCTCCGTACCCCTCTGTTCCGTGCAGGCCAAAGCAGTTGGCGACCCAGAGGTAGCCCGACATTCCCACCATGCCTCCGATCCCACCCACGAGGAAGATCAGGCCGAGGAAGGCGACCAAGGACCACACCCCTCGAAGTCCGAAGGCAGTCGACAGCCAAGAGGCGGCGATCATGAATCCGGCTGCGCTGACCAATTGTAGCGTCGTATGGACCGTCCCCACGAGGAACCGGCGCAGACCGCGGGCGTCATGGGCGAAGCGCACCATTCCCACCAGAGACACGATCACCAGTGGGATGAGAAGGAAGAACGTCGGGCTCTCCCACGCAGCGTGGAGCAGGTCGCCCAGTCCGAGTGCGACGTGGCGGTCATTGAGATGAAGTCCCAGCATTAAAGCCAACAGCACTTGGACGGCGCCGAATACCCCAGCAAGGGGAAGATTGTACGGAGCGAGCAACCAGATCCGCTTTTTCAGCCGCTTCGATACCTCCGGCGATGGATAGGTGCGGGCTTTGCGGTAAGGTACCGGTCCTGCTGCGCCGGGAAGGTCCATGCGTTCGGGAAGATTGTGCGTGGGATGTAAGAAGGCGCCGCCGCCGCCGGAGGCGATGTGCTGGCGATAGCCATCCTCCTGTTCGTAGCGGGCGTAGTAGTGCTTTCCACTCTTGATGTAGAGCACCAGCTGGGCGCCGCAGGGCGTGATGATTTCGCGTTCGAGGAACTCCACATCCCGGTCGGAATGGATCTCGGTGTCCTTCCTGCCGCTGTCGACTTGCTTGGCAGTACACAGGATGATCCGGTCACCGGGCTCCACCTGGTCGAGGGCGACACCGGCGAAGTACCGCAATTGGGCTTCGTCGATGTAGGACCCGAACTGGATGTCGACGCCCCAGAGCCACCAGCGGTTCGGAAGCTTGAGCGCGAAATAGCTCCGACGCTGTACCGTTTTCCATCCGCCGATCCAGCGTTTGCGGCAGAAGATGCTGGTGAAGTTCACCAGCCCGTCGTACCAGTCGTGGCTTCCCGGAATGGCGAAGAGTTCGGGGGCTTCTCCCGCCGCGCACGGCAGCGCCGCCTGGTACGGACCGAGCATGCGGTTCTGGTACTCCGCGGCCGTGGGCACCGGGTACACCTGGTCGCCGCCCATGACCAGGATCCGCCCTCGCTCGGTGGCGTAGGTCTCGCCGTCCCAGTCGAGCTTGAGCCCTTCGGTGGCCAGCAGCCTGGCCACGGTGTACGTCGAGTTCCACCCGTCGCCGAGGTCGGCGACGTAGTCGAGCCATAGATCGGCTTGCTCTGAACGATCCGGCATCTCGGCCGGCTCCAACGCCTGCAACTCCCGGTAGTCGGCGTAGGCGCTGAAGAGACCCGACAGTAGAACCCGCACGGCCGTGTCGACGAGTTGGTGGGGATCGAGCCAGCGCACCATCGGCCTGCGCACGAACCCCAAGTCAGAAGGATCCGAGGACGACGGGCGGGGGCCGGACGGTGGTGAGCTGCTGGTCATGGCGTTCGCCGCCGCAGCTCGTGCGCGCTCAGGCCGGTGACGTCGACGTCGTCCAGCGATGTGACGACGAGATCAGCGTTCGCAGCCGCTAAAAGTTCCTCGTCGTCGGCTCGGGCCACGCCTAATGCCGCCATGTCACCGGACTTGGCGGCCTGCACCCCGCTGGTTGCGTCCTCCACGACGAAGCAGTGCTCTGGGGCGACGCCGAGCTCGGCGGCAGCGGTCAGAAAGATCTCCGGGTGCGGTTTCCCATGAGCGAAATCGCGTCCAGAGATGTCGACGTCGAAGAACTCCAGCAGGCTCAGGCCGGGCCGCAGGAAGTCATAGTGCAGACCCTGCTCGGCGGCGAAGGTGTCGAGGCGGATCTGGCGGAGGAACAGTCCCGCGTTCTTCGACGATGACGCAGCAGCCAGGAGGATTCTGGCGTCGCGCACTGCCAACACAAAACGCAATGCGTCGGGGTAAGCCCTGAACTCGCCCGCCTCGATGAGCTTGATCACCATGGTTTGCTTGTTCACGGCGTAGGCCTGCGCCCGCTCGGCGGCGTCGGGAACGTTGAAGTACTCCAGGGCCGCGAGCGCTCCACTCATTCGTGGCTTGCCCGATAGCACCTGCTGGTAGACCTGCGGCGTGAAGCGCTCGTCGGACCACGAGGTTTCGTCCGTGATGTCGGCCCAGTCGTTTTCCATCAGCTCACGCAGCGAGTCCTTCCAGGCTCGTTCGTGCGGGGAGTCGACCAGCACGCCGTCCACGTCGAAGATCGCTGCTTCAAAGCCTCGTGTCGGCACGATCGCTCCCTTCTTCGGTGTGGTCTGTGTCCTGCGGACGATCGCCCGGACGACTGCGCTGCCGGCGCAGCGGCGCTACCCACTCCTGCCCCGCGGCCAGCTCTCGGACCTCGTCGCCGATGCCGATGCGGACTGGTCGGCTGAAGTTCTCGGCCAGCGTTTGCACCGTCAGCTCGTCGCCGGAGATGCTCACCCTGATCGAGGTACCACGGAACTGCATCGGGAAACTAAGCCCGTCGAGGCGGTCGGTGAGCTTCGGGTCGAAGTGCAAAACCCCGTCGCGCACGTTCGCGCCGACGTAGCCGCGTTGCAGGAGGTCCAGCGTGCCGGACATGACGCCCATGTGGATCCCCTCCTTGGTGGTGCCGCCCTGCACGTCACTCACATCGCTCTCCAGCGCGACGAGGAACCGCTGCCACGAGCTCTCCGGGTCCAATTCGCCTAGCACGGCGGCGTGCGTGACCAGGCTCAGAGTGGAGCCGTGCGAGGTGCGCCGGTCGTAGTAGTCGATGGTCCGTCGGGCGAGGTCGGGGTCGTAGTCGTACCCGAGCCGTTCGAACAGCTGGCGGAGTTCGTCGTCGGAGAACAGGAAGAACAACATCACCGTGTCGGCCTGCTTGGCCAGCTGGTACCGGTTGGGGTCGTCGCCTGCGGCCTTGAGGATGCGGTCCAGGCGTTGGATGTTGGGGTGCTCGGCGCGGTAACGCTCCCAGTCCAGCTCCTCGAGATCGGCGTAACCCTCGAACTGGCTCGGGATGCCGTCTGCATGGAAGGGGACGAACATCTTGCGGCTCATCTCATCCCACGTGCGCAACTCGTCGTCGGTGAGCCCGAGGCGAACCCGCAGGGCGGCGCGTCGGCTCCGCGGCAGCAAGTCGAGCACCCGTGGGGCAGTGGCCGCGATCCAGGCAGCCATCAGGTTGGTATAGGCGTTGTTGCGCAGTCCACCTTCGTCCGCCCCGGGGTAGCGCTCGTGGAACTCGTCGGGACCCATCACCCCGTGGATCTCATACCGGTCGCGCTCAGCTGAGTAGTGCGCGATGGAAGCCCAGAAACGGGCGATCTCGAGCATGAGCTCAGCACCGTAGCCGCGAAGAAATGCCTCGTCGTCGGTGGCCTGGTAGTACTGCCAAACGTTGTAGAAGATCGCTGCGTTGACGTGGCGCTGGTTATGGCTGTGGTCCGGGTGCCATTGCCCGGACAGCGGGTTGAGGTGCACGACCTGCGTCTCCTCGGTACCGTCGCTGCCGCTCTGCCACGGGAACATCGCGCCGGAGTAGCCGGCCTCTCGCGCCGCAGCCCGAGCCTCGGCGAGCCGGCGGTAGCGGTACATCAACAACCCGCGGGTGATCTCAGGCAGCCGGAAGTTGAGGTAGGGGTAGACGTAGAGCTCGTCCCAGAACACGTGCCCGCGGTAGGCCTCCCCATTGAGTCCTCGAGCCGGCACGCCCGCGTCATGCCGGGCAGTGTGCCGCGAGCACACCTGCAGCACATGGGAGGCGTGGAAACGCAGCAGCAACTGCACGCGGGGCTCGCGGGGCAGTTCGATGTCACCGATGTCCCATAGCTCGGTCCACGCTGACTCATGCTCGGTCAGTGCCGCGGCGAAATTCGGGTACCGCGCGACGTTCTTTCCCGCCGCGACCAAGGTTTCGGCGATTGCGTTGTCGTGGGAGGTAAACAACGAGATCATCTTTTCCACGCGCACCGGGTTGCCCTGCTCGACGTCGAAGGCCAGGACCTGCTGGATGTAGTCCTCCATCTGGTACAGGCTGCGGGCGACTTCCCGCGGGGTGTCACTGTTGTCGCGGAAGACGCGAGTGCGCGCGGCTTCGGCGATGTAGATGTTCGACTGCCGGGTCTGCACTTTCAAGGCGATGATCTCCGGGCCGAACGTACGTGGAGAACCCGGGTTGAGGTGACGGCCCTCGAGCTCGCGGTAGCGGGCAACCATGTGGTTCGTCATGCGACCATCGAGCCCGGAGATCACCTCCACGCGACCTGACCAGTTGTCCGGGGTCACTGTCCATTCGATTCCGGCCAAGTGGCTGTTGGCCATGCTTACGAAGCGGCGGCTGCGCAGGGTCGTGACGCGATCGCTGCGGTCGCGAAACTGGATCTCGCGCTCCACCACGGCGTTGCGAATGTCGTAGGAATGGCGGTAGGAAAGCACTTCGACGTTGTCCAGCCGGACCGCTTCCTCACCCTCAATCCGCAGCTTCAGCAGCAACCAGTTCGGAAGGTTGACCAAGTCCTCGTTGAGGACTGGTCGACCTCCGAGGATGGTGGTTTCCCGGTTGAAGCAACCGTGGGCGTAGGTGCCCGGGTAATGGACCGAGTTCGCGTCCTCCCATTCAGCCGCTCCCCGGGACGCGAAGTAGCCGTTGCCGGTAGAAGTCAGGGCCTCGCGCAGACCTTCCTGCGCGGGGTCGAAGACGTCGTAGGTGAGGGTGAAGTCAGCCACGGATCTCCTCCTCACCGTGTTCGGGCACCTGCCCTCGGAGCGCGGCGAACGCTCCGTCTAGTCTGTTTACACCGACCTGAAGGATGCCATGCTCACCGACCGTACGACGCTCACCCAGTTCCTGATCGAGGAGGGTCGCCGCCATCCGGGCGCGACCGGGGAACTGAACTCCCTTATTCTCGACGTTGCGCTCGCCTGCCGGGCGATCTCCAAGCGGGTTGCCTACGGTGCGCTCGGCGGTGTGCTCGGGTCGGCGGCGACGACCAATGTCCAGGGCGAGACGCAGCAGAAACTCGACCTGGTCGCGAACGACCTTTTCCTGCGCGCCAACGAATGGGGCGGCTTGCTCGCCGGGATGGTGTCCGAGGAGTTGGAGGCACCGCATCCCATCCCGAAGCGCTACCCGTGCGGCAAGTACCTCCTGGTGTTCGACCCGCTCGACGGTTCGTCGAACATCGACGTGAACCTCTCGGTCGGTAGCATTTTCTCGATTCTGCGTGCTCCGAATCCAGGCAACAACGCCGTCGCGCAAGACTTCCTGCAGCCGGGGTCGAAGCAGGTCTGCGCTGGATACGCGATCTACGGCCCTTCGACGATGATCGTCTTGACCGTCGGCAGGGGGGTGCACGGCTTTACGCTCGAGCCGCAGCTCGGCGAGTTCATTCTCACTCATCCCGGGATTCGGTTCCCGGCCGCCGCGCGCGAGTTCGCAATCAACGCCTCGAACAGTCGCTTCTGGGAACCCGCGGTGACGCGCTACGTCGACGAGTGCCTTGCTGGCAGTACGGGCCCGCGCGGCAAGGACTTCAATATGCGATGGGTCGCCTCGCTCGTCGCCGAGACGCACCGCATTCTCACCCGCGGCGGCGTGTTCCTCTATCCGCGTGATACGAAAGATCCGGCGAAGCAGGGTCGGCTGCGCTTGCTTTACGAGGCCAATCCCGTTGCCTTCATCGTCGAACAGGCGGGGGGCTTCGCCAGCACCGGGCGCCAGCGCGTTCTCGACGTCACGCCAGACGAGCTTCACCAGCGCGTCGCGTTCATCTTCGGCGCGCGTGAAGAGGTCGAGCGCATCGAGCAGTACTACCGTGACTACAACGTAGCCGAATACGACACGCCACTGTTCAGCACCCGCGGCCTGTTCCGCACCAACGGTTGAGCGAAAGGGGCGCAGGCCATGTCAGCCAAGCATCCGATCATTGTCATCACCGGCTCTTCGGGCGCCGGGACGACGTCGGTGATGCGAACGTTCGAGCAGATCTTCCGGCGCGAGCAGGTGAACGCGGCGCTCATCGAGGGCGACAGCTTCCACCGCTACGATCGCACGGAGATGAAAGCCAAGGTGGCCGAGGCGTTCGACCGCGGTGACCACGGGCTCAGCCACTTCGGCCCGGAGGCGAACCTTTTTGAGGAGCTGGAGGAGCTGTTCCGGCAGTACGGCGAAAACGGCCGCGGCCGCGTGCGCAAGTACCTGCACGACGAGGAAGAGGCGGCGCCCTACGGCCAACCTCCCGGTACGTTCACGCCTTGGGAAGAATTGGCCGCCGACACGGACGTGCTGTACTACGAAGGACTGCACGGAGCGGTTGCGACCGGCAAGGTAGATGTCGCTCAGCACGTGGACCTGCTGATCGGCGTCGTTCCGGTGATCAACCTGGAGTGGATCCAGAAGCTGCATCGCGACATGTCGACTCGGGGTTACTCTACCGAGGCGGTGACCGAAACGATTCTGGGCCGCATGCCCGACTACGTGAATTATATCTGCCCGCAGTTCTCGCGCACGCATGTCAACTTCCAACGCGTGCCCATGGTCGACACGTCCAATCCGTTCATCGCCCGGACCGTGCCGACGGCGGACGAGTCGATGCTGATCATCCGCTTCGCTGATCCGCGCGGCATCGACTTCTCGTACCTCCTGTCGATGCTGCACGACTCGTTCATGTCGCGCGCCAACACCATCGTCTGCCCTGGCGGCAAGATGGATCTCGCGATGCAGCTCATCTTCACGCCGATGATCTGGCGTCTGATCGAGCGGCGCAAGCAGGCGCTCGGGAACTGATACGGCTACTTGGCGGCGGTCGAGAAGACTGGTAGCACAGTCTTCTTGAAAGTCGCGTTGGTGACGCCGGCGAAAGAGGCGTACCAGGCCAAAGCTGCGGTCACGAGTCCGAGGTAGCCACCGATGGTCGTGATAGCTGCGTCACCCGAGTATGCACCGATGGTCAACAGGAGGAACGTCGCAAGCAGGGCGACCAACACCGCGGCCACCGCACCGGAAACCCGCAGTGACGCTACCGCCATATAGGCGGTGAAGATTGTCCAGGCCAGCAGGAAAAGCCCGGTCGCCGACGCCGCGGCCGGGGCCGGCAGGCCCGGAACGACGAACTTGACGTAGGCGGCGAAGGACAACCAGAACGCGCCGTAAGAACTGAACGCCAGCGCGCCAAAGGTGTTCGCCTTGCGGAACTCCCACATTCCGGCCAGCAGCTGGACGAGTCCGCCGTAGAACAGGGCCAGCGGCAGCACTACCGGCTCGATGGCCTTGGCGACCAGGCCAGCATTGACGCAGCTGAGAACAAACGTGGTCATCGCGAATCCGGCGAGGCCCAGTGGGCCGGGATCAGCGATGTGATCGGTCGGAGGCTCAGTCCGCACCGCAAGCGGCTCGGACACGCTTCGTCCATAGAGGGTCTCTGCCATCACCTGCTCCTTATGGTTGTCACCAGGACTGCTGAAGGGATCTGGGTCGCAATCAACGGTCCCACGACATGGTGCTGACCCGCCACCGCACGGGCCTCCGGTGACCAACAGCGCGGTGCCGATTACGCATGGCACCTCGGTGGCCTCGACGGCCGAGGACGTACGCTCACCTGTAGTCAGGTGCGGACAACCGGAGTACATACGGCACTGACCGCAATACAAAGCGCCGGCCGAGTGAGCCGGGGAGAAGGAGTGATGTGGCAGCCACTGATCATGCGAGACGGCTTGCGCTGACCGCCGCGAAAGCGGCGGCCGGCAAGAAGGCGCACAACATCACGTTGCTCGATGTGTCCGATCAGCTGGTGATCACTGACTGTTTCGTGATTGCCTCGGCGCCCAACGAGCGGCAGGTGCAGGCGATCGTCGATGCCGTTGAGGAGAAGATGGCGGCCGCTGGCAGTAAGCCGGTACGCCGTGAGGGCGCCCGTGAGGGGCGCTGGGTGCTGTTGGATTTCGTCGACGTCGTGGTGCACGTACAGCATGCTGAGGAGCGGTCCTTCTACGGTCTGGAGCGGTTGTGGAAGGACTGCCCGACCATCCCGTTCGTAGCCGATGCCGCCGAGGTGGACGAATCGGTGTGACCTTGACGCAACTCGTGCTCTGGCGGCATGGTGAGACCGACTACAACGCGGCACAGCGGATGCAGGGTCAGCTCGACTCGCAGTTGACCGCAGCCGGCCTCCGCCAGGCCCGCCGGGCGGCCCCGTGGCTCGCGGAGCTGAGCCCGGACGTGCTAGTGGCCTCTGATTTGTCTCGGGCCGGGGACACCGCAGCAGTACTTGCCGCCGAGACGGGGATGCCGTTGAGGATCGACAAGCGGCTGCGGGAAACCCATCTCGGGGCCTGGCAAGGCCTGACCCACGCGGAGGTGGAGGCGCTCCGCCCAGGTGGCGTCCAGAGCTGGCGGGAGAACCCGCAACTGGCTCCGCCGGGCGGCGAGACCAGGGTGGAAGTGGCTGGGCGTGCGGCGCAGGTGGTTGCTGAGCTCGATGCGGCCGGCCACAGTAGCGCGGTGCTGTGCACCCACGGCGGCCTGATCGCCGGTCTGACGCCGCTGCTGCTCGGCCTGCCAGTGTCGGCTTGGACGGTGTTCGGCGGAATCAGCAACTGTCACTGGACGGTGCTTATCCGCCGGAGTTCTAGCTGGCGGCTGTTTTCCTATAATACTGCCGCTCCCGTGTGATCGTGGCCATCGCCGTCGTCACCGACTCAACCGCATACTTTCCGGCCGGGCTCGCCGAGCGCCGCGGTATCCGGCAGGTTCCCCTGCACGTCCTGGTTGATGGCCAGCACTGGCTGGACGGGGTGCAGCTCGGGCCGGCTGAGCTGGTGGAGGCTCTGGCGCGGCGGGCTTCGGTCAGCACGTCCCGACCGACACCGGGGGAGTTCGAGGCGGTGTACACCGAAGCGATCGGGGCCGGTGCGGACGCCGTCGTGTCGGTGCACCTGTCCCGTGCGCTGTCCGGCACCTGGGAGTCGGCCAGACTGGCCGCCGAGCAGGTCGGCGCGAAACGGGTGCGGGTGGTCGATTCCCGTTCCACCGGCATGGGTCTGGGCTTCAGTGTGCTCGCCGCGGCTGCCGCCGCCGCGGATGGTGGCGATCTGGACACCGTGTACGACACCGCTCAGCGGGTGGGCGCCTGTTGCCGGGTTTTCTTCTCCGTGGACACCCTCGAGCATTTGCGCCGTGGCGGCCGGATCGGTTCGGCAGCCGCGCTGCTGGGCAGCGCCCTGGCGGTCAAGCCGCTGCTGCATGTCGACGCGGGAAAAGTTGTGCCGTTTGAGAAGGTCCGTACTGCCGGCCGCGCGCGGGCACGACTAGTCGATCTTGCGGTGCAGGCAGCGGGATCTCCTCCTTGCGACCTCGCGGTGCATCACCTCGGCGCCGCCGAGCGCGCCGCGGACCTGGTGACGCAACTGCAGGCCCGACTCCCGATGCTGTCTGAATGCCTGGTTTCCGAGGTCGGGGCGGCGATCGGCGCGCATGCCGGGCCAGGAGTTCTCGGTGTGGTTGTACTGCCCGGCGGCCTGAAGGCGTAATTCTGGGCCACCGACCTCACCGGATCCATCTGGTGATGTCAGCGAGAAGTCGTTCCGTTACCTCTGCGGGGGCTGTGGAGGCGCGCACTGACTGGCTGGCGAGGTCCGCGAGGGCTTGGTCGTTGAGACCGTGCACGTCGCGGAGGATTTCATACTGCCCGATCAGCCGGGTACCGAAAATCAGCGGATCGTCGGCGCCCAACGCCACCGGAACCCCGGCCCGCTGAAATGCGGCGACTGGGACCTGTGCCAGTGCGGAAAACAGCCCGAGCGGAAGGTAGGAGGTGGGACAAATTTCCATGGTGACCTGGCTTCGGGCCAGGATTTCAAGGGTTCTATTACTCATCGCCGCAGTGATTCCGTGACCTATTCTGCGTGCTCCGAGGAGCTCGACGCATCGGCGCACATGACTGTGGTCGGTGTAGCAGCCGGTGTGCGGCGCCACGAGTAGACCGGCATCACGCGCGATGCGGGAAGCGGAAACAAAAACTTCGGGCTCGCCCAGCCGCTCGTCGTTGGAAATGCCGAAGCCGACGACACCACGGTGTGCGTATCTGGCTGCGAGCAGCGCGACTCGTTCAGCCTGCTTGCTCGATGCGCCCCAGCTCACGGCCAGCAAAAGGCCGATCCCGATGCCAGCAGCTCGACCCGCGTCCTGGCACGCGCCCACCATGACCTCCACCGCTTGGTCCAAGCCGCCGAGATGACGCGCGTACGAACTCGGATCAACTTGTAGCTCCAGCCACTGGGAGCCCTCTGCAGCGTCGTCTGCGGCCGCTTCTCGGATTATTCGGTGTATGTCTTCTGCTGACTGAATCGTTTGCCGCGCCGCGTTGTACCGGAACTGAAAATGAGACCAGTCTCGGCCGCCGTCGCCCCAGTCGACTTCTTCGTTCATCAACTCCGATGGAAGAACGATTCCATATTTGTCGGCAAGTTCTCGTACCGTGGCAAGCCGCGCGGAACCGGTGAGGTGCAGATGTAGATGCGCTTTGGGAAGCGTTCGCAATTCTCGCACAACGGTAGTGTGACATCTGAAGTTGACTCATGGTGTCCAGACTGCCAGGAGGTCGAGCACTTCCCGCATTTCCGCGTAGCTGCCGGCAATCTTGGTGTGACGGCGCAGCCGGTGGCGCTCCAGACGGACAGCGCTCACATGCCGGGCTCGGTAGATCTGAGCACGCCATACTGCGCGGGCCGTGTCAGGCGGTACGCCGTAGGTCTCGCAGAACGCCGCCCGTTCGGTGGCCGGCCGCTGAGCGATCATCCAGGTAGTCCAGTCGGCCGCTGGGTCACCCCAGGACGCACGGTCATGGTCGAGGACGCCAGTGATCGTCGGCTCCGGCGTATCGAGCGCGAGCATGACATTGGGCACCCAGAGATCGCCGTGCAGCAGCCGCGGCTCGTCGATCTCGTCCAGGACAGTCCTGCGCCGGCCGGCGACCGCGACGACCTCCCGCACGTCACCCGCGTCGAGACCGGCGTCCTCCAAGTCGGCCGCGGTGTCCTCCATGGAGCAGATCACCGCCTCACTCCACGTGGTGAAGGTCGGCCAGGCCACCGGTCCGAACCGCTCACCACGCACTCCGTGAACTCTCTTGGCAATCGTCCCGAGCTGGCGATAGAACTCCGCCCACCGCGGCCGGGGATAGGCCCGCAGGCCACCCGGTGCGGGCATCCCGTCGAGCATCGTCTGCCACAGGTAGTCCCGTCCGAGGATCTCACGCGTCCAGTCCACGAACAGCGTGCGAGGCATCATGGCCGCAATCGGTGCGAAGAACGGCAGGCTTGCATGCTCGTTACGCATCAGCGCCCGCTCGATGCGGGACTGTCGGCCTGGTTCCGGCGCGACCCGCAGGATCACGGGACGATCCTCGCCGATCTCGACCCGGTAGGTGTTGTTGTACAGACCGCCCCCAAGCTCGACAGCCGAGACCACCTCCATTCCGGCGCCGAAAGCTCGATGACACATCGCGGAGATCTGATCCGGAGTCACCGACTCCTGGAACGCGTCCGAGGCTCGCTCGACCGACTGAAACTCCATGCGACTGAACCCTTCCGGAAGCTGAGATCGCCGACTTACTCGGACAACCGCGACTTATCCCCACCCACCCTGTTATCCACAGCTGACCGACCAAGCCGTCGAAGCGATGGCGAGATCGTCCTAGCGTCGCCTCCGTGGACCTGCTTCCCAGCTTCCCCTCAGCCGACACCGGTGGACCGCAGCGCGTGCGAGAGCGGCTGGTGGGACTGTGCGGTGCTCCAGGTCCGCCGACGGATCCCGCTGATCCAGACGCCAGACATGCTGCCGTCGTCCAAGCCGTAGACCTGCCCGCCACCTCGCGAGGAGGCCGGCTGGTCCAGCGGTGGGTGCCCGCGTCGCTGCGGGATGCCCGGTGGGAGCCCGGCCGGCCGGCAGCGCTACTCCTTTCCTTGGTCGCGGCACTGGCCGCGGTGGTCGCCGCCGTGGGGGTATGGCGCCAGCGTCCGGTACCTGAACCGGCCCCGGCCCTGCCGTTGATCACCGCCGCCGCGGCACGGATTCCGTCGGCACCACTAACCGGGGAGGCCCACGAGGTGGTGGTCAGTGTGGTTGGTCGGGTAGCCCGCCCCGGGTTGATCCGGTTACCTGACGGCACGCGGGTGGCTGACGCGCTGGCCGCGGTCGGTGGCGCGCTGCCCGGTACCGACCTGCTGGGCCTCAACATCGCCCGGCGGCTGTCCGACGGCGAGCAGCTGCTGGTCGGTGTGGCGCCACCGCCGGGACAGCCGGTCGATAGCCCGACAGCAGGAAGCTCCGGCGCGTCTGGGCCGATCGATCTGAACGCGGCGACTCTTCAGCAGCTTGATGGGCTGCCCGGCGTCGGCACGGTCACCGCCCAGCGGATCGTGGACTGGCGAACCGCGCACGGTCGGTTCACGTCGGTGGATCAGCTCCGCGAGGTGAGCGGAATCGGACAGGCGCGGCTGAGCCAGCTTAAGAAGCTGGTGCGGGTGTGACCGCGGACCAGCTTGCCCCTGCACCAGCGCGGCACGACCTGCGCCTCGTGCCGGTCGCCCTGATCAGCTGGGCCGTGGTGCTCTCCGGTCTGTACTTAGGGTCCTTGGCCGCGGCTGCGCTCGGCGCAACAGGTCTGCTTGTTGCCGCAGCGGCTGCACTGTGCCGCCGTTCGGCAGCGGTCCTCGCTGTGGGCGCAGTGGCCGCCGCTGTGGCGCTCGTAGTCGGTACGCAAACCTGGCAGGTGGAACATCACCCGCTGCGGTCAGCCGCGCAACGCGGGTCGGCGGCGACCCTGGTGGTGCACCTGCGCGACGACCCACGAGCGGTCGCCTCCCCGGGCTACGGCGGCCGGCAACCGCAGGTCCAGCAGGTGGTCATACACGCGGAACTGGAGGCCGCCGTGGTGGTTGGCCAGCAGTGGCGCACCGGCGGCCGGGTGATTCTGCTGGCACCGGCGCACGGCTGGGTCGGCCTGTTGCCTGGCCAGCGAGTGCGGACCACCGGCCTGCTCGCCGCTGCCAACCGGTCCGACCTGACGGTGGCCGTGCTGCGGGTGCGAGGTGAGCCGGAGGTACTGTCGGCGCCATCCGCAGTCCAAAGAGTCGCCGAGCGGCTGCGGTCCGGGCTGCGACTCGCGGCCAGGGTGCTTGATCCGGAGCCGGCCGG
>JAODNG010000366.1 GCA_025465385.1 Pseudonocardiales bacterium | reverse complement strand
CGAGCTCCCGCGGCCACGCTTACCCCCTCGGCCACCAGGGATCGGGTGATGGCTAGGCCGATCCCCTTGCTGGCGCCGGTGACGACGGCGACCTTGCCGGACAGGTTCAATTCCATGACGGACTCCTCATGACACGACTGTATGCAGTGCGCGGCCGTCCTCACGAGCGTCATGTGACTGCATTCGTCAGGTGACGGCTTGGGCCGATGCGTCAAGCCGATCGAGCACTTGGGTGGATAGCTGCCCGAGTACGGTGATCTGGTCGTGGGTCAGCCCGTCGAAGAACAGCCGCCGGACTGCATCGACGTGACCAGGTGCGGCGGCTTCGATGGCGCGTCGACCTGCGTCGGTGAGCACGATGAAGGCTCCGCGGCGGTCGTCGGTGCACCCCTCACGGCCGACCAGGCCGCGGTGCTCCATTCGCCTCAATTGATGCGATAGGCGGCTCTGCTCCCACTGCAGACCACGCTGCAGCTCGAACGGGCGCAGGCGTCCCGCTGGGACATCAGAGAGGGTTACGAGCACTTCGTAGTCGGCAAGGGACAGGTCGGAATCGGCCTGCAACTGCCGGTTGAGCCGGGCCAGCAGCTGTCCGTGCATCTGCAGGTAAGACCGCCAGGCGCGCTGCTCGCTCTCGTCGAGCCATCGCGGGTTGTTCATGTCAGCCAGTCTACCGGAATAAATGACACATCATTTAGGTTGGCAGGATGTAGATGACGAGTCATCAAGCCCGATGACTGGACACGAGGAGGCAACTGACATGACCACTTCCACCACGATCCCCGACGTCGCACAGCTCAGCGGTAGCTACACCATCGATCCGGCGCACTCCCGGATAGGGTTCGTCGCCCGGCACGCGATGGTGACCAAGGTTCGCGGTAGCTTCGACGAGTTTGAGGGCATCGCTGTGCTCGACGGTGACAACCCCGCCAACTCGACAGTCAAGGTGACGATCAAGGCGGCGAGCATCGACACCCGCAACGCCCAGCGCGATGCGCACCTGCGAAGCAACGACTTTCTGGCAATGGACTCTTATCCGGAGATCACATTTGTCTCTACCGCCGTCCGCCAGATCGGTGACACGAGCTTCGAGGTGACCGGTGACCTCACGATCAAGGGTGTGACGAACGTGGTGACGATCCCCGTAGCCTACGAGGGCGCGGCGATGGACCCGTTCGGCAACCTGCGGGTCGGGTTCGAGGGCTCGGTAGCGATCAACCGCAAGGACTACGGCGTCACCTGGAACGCAGCGCTAGAGGGCGGCGGTGTTCTGGTCAGTGACAAGATCGTGCTGGAGTTCGATGTCTCCGCAGTTAAAAATGCCTGACAATCCTTGCGGCCACCCTCACCCGGGCTTCGCGGGAAGGACATTCGATGACCAGGACACTGTTGACGCCACGGGTGGACATCCGCCGGGCGGACGAGCGGTTCAAAACCACCATCTCCTGGCTGGACTCCAAGCACTCATTCTCCTTCGGCCACCACTACGACCCTGCCAATACCCACCACGGATTGCTGCTGGTCAACAATGACGACATCGTGCGCGCCGGCAGCGGCTTTGAGACCCACCCACACCGTGACATGGAGATCGTCACCTGGGTCCTGCGAGGCTCTCTGGTGCATCAGGACTCCACCGGCCACTCCGATGTGATCTATCCCGGCCTGGCTCAGCGGATGAGCGCCGGCACCGGCATCCTCCACTCGGAGAAAAACGACTCCTGGCGATTGCATGGCGGCGCCAGCCACGACGAGCCGGTGCATTTCGTGCAGATGTGGGTTGCGCCCGACGAGGACGGCATTACCCCGGGCTACGAGCAGGTGGAAATCCAAAGCGAACTTCTGGCCGGTGGTCTGGTACCCGTTGCATCCGGGATGGAAGCACACGACAGCGCCGCGGCCATTCGCATCAAGAACCGCGACGCCGCGCTCCACGCTGCCCGCTTGCAGCCCGGCCAGAGCGTCCAGCTGCCCGAGGCGCCGTTCCTGCACCTGTTCGTGCCCCGTGGTGAGGTCACCGTCGAGGGCATCGGCGCTGTGCACACCGGCGATGCTGTGCGCTTTACCGCTACTGGTGGCCAGCAGGTCACCGCGATCGCGCCCGCCGAAATCCTCTTGTGGGAGATGCACGCGGCCCTCGGGGGCTGAGCCGATACGGCGCTGCAGGCCTGCCTGGGCGCCTTTCCAGACGCGGCGGGAAGGACATCGACGGCGGGTTAGTCCATACGCTGTGAAGCGGTAGCGGCGCTGGCGGCCTGAAAGGGGGGCTCGATTATGACGGCCACCGCGAGCACGGTCGACTCGCCGGGTCCGGCCTTGCGATACGCCAGCGCGGTCGGCCGGTGGGTGCTCGCCGCCACCATATTGGGCTCAGGCCTCGCCTCGCTGGACGCCACCGTGGTGGGTATCGCGCTGCCCGCCATCGGCCGGGACTTCGGGGTCGGGGTGGCCGCCCTGCAGTGGGTGGTCAACGCCTACACCTTGGCCTTGGCCGGGCTGCTGCTGCTCGGCGGCACGCTCGGGGACCGGTACGGACGGCGGCGGATTTTTATCGTCGGCACGATCTGGTTCGCCGTCGCCTCCCTGGGCTGCGCACTGGCACCCAACGCGGGCGTCCTCATCCTCGCCCGGGCACTGCAGGGCGTCGGCGCGGCGCTGCTCACCCCGGGCAGCCTGGCTATTCTGCAGGCCTCCTTCGTCGCCGACGACCGATCGAAGGCCCTCGGGGCCTGGTCCGGGCTGGGCGGCATCGCCACCGCCATCGGCCCGTTCCTCGGCGGCTGGTTGATCTCGGCCGTCTCCTGGCGGCTGGTGTTCTTCATCAACCTGCCGCTTGCGGTGGCGGTGGTCGTCATCGCTGCCCGGCACGTCCCCGAAACCCGCGATCCGGCCACCGGTCGCATCGACGCATCGGGTGCCACCGCCATCACCGGGGGGCTGGTCGGGTTGACCTACGGCCTGATCGCCGGACCCGGCGAAGGCTGGACCTCCCCAGCGGTCCTGGTCGCCCTGTGCGCTGGCGCCGGCCTGCTCGCCGGATTCCTGCTCATCGAGGCGCGCCGAAGAGACCCGATGCTGCCGCTGACGGTGTTCCGCTCGCGGCAATTCTCCGCCGCCAACGCCGTCACCTTCATTGTCTACGCGGCCCTAGGTGGAGTCCTGTTCCTGCTGCCGATCGTGCTGCAGCAGGTGGCCGGCTACAGCCCGGTGCAGGCAGGCACCGCTCTGCTGCCCGTCACCGTGATCATGCTGGCGCTGTCCGCCCGCTCGGGGGCACTGGCCGCCCGGATCGGACCTCGCCTGCAGATGACCGCCGGACCCCTCGTCATCGCCGCCGGGCTGGCGCTGTTCGTCCGCATCGGGCCGACCGGGAGCTACCTGACCCAGGTGCTACCGGCGGTCGTCGTGTTCGGTCTGGGTCTGGCGATCAACGTCGCGCCGCTCACCGCCACCGCGCTGGCTGCCGTTCCCGGCGAACACGCCGGGATCGCCTCCGCGGTCAACAACGACGTCGCCCGCGCCGGTGGCCTCATCGCCGTCGCCGTCCTTCCGGTCCTCGCCGGTATTACCGGCGATGCCTACCTGCATCCGGCAGCCCTCGCGCACGGCTTTCACATTGCGGTCCTGATCGCCGCCGGCGCCTGTGCCGCCGGTGGGCTGCTGGCCGCTGCCACCATCCGCAACCCCGCTCGCCGGCGTATCGCTCATCCGCACGACCGCGAATGGCACTGCGGCCTGGACGCGCCGCCGCTGCGCGGCCACCACCACAGCACCACGACCTAAGCGACCGCCGTTCCTGGGTCGAGGGCGGCTATTCGAATGGGGACGGGTCGCCGGCGCCACGGCGCACGATCTCGGGTTCGGGTCCACACAAGTCGATCACGGTCGTCGGCTCGGTGCCGCAGTCCCCAGAGTCGACCACCGCATCGACCGCGTGGTCGAGCCGCTCCTTGATCTCCCAGCCATGGGTCAGCGGTTCAGGCTCGTCCGGAAGCAACAGCGTCGACGACACCAGGGGCTCACCCAGCTCGGCGAGCAGTGCCTGTGCGACGGCGTGCTGCGGAATCCGCACCCCAACAGTTTTCTTGTTCGGGCGCAACAGCCGTCGCGGGACCTCCTTCGTCGCGGGCAGGATGAACGTGTAGCTGCCCGGAGTCGCGGCCCTGATCAGCCGGAATACTGCGTTGTCGACGTAGACGAACTGGCCGAGCTGGGCGAAGTCCCGGCACACCAGGGTGAAGTGATGCTTGTCGTCGAGGTGGCGGATCTCGCGAATCCGGCGCAGGCCGTCGGCGTTGCCGAGCTGGCACCCCAGCGCGAAACAGGAGTCCGTCGGGTAGGCGATGAGCCCACCGCCACGGACAAGCTCGACCACTTGGCTGATCGCGCGCCGTTGCGGGTCCACCGGATGCACATCGAAGTACCGCGCCATGCCGGCGAGCTTAGGGGGCCGTGCTCAGCTCAGTGCCGGCAGCGATAACTGGCTCGGGGCGTTACGGTCGGACGCGGAGCTGGCGGCCTGGTTGTTCCAGTTCTGCACCGCTGCAGTGGCCTCAGTGCTCTGCTTGTTCGTCACCGTCGGGGTCTGCTCGGTGAGCTTGAGGTCGGCGTCGACGGTGAACCCCCATGTGACGACCCCATACACCTTTCCGGCGTCCGCCCCGCAGCGGCAGACCACCATCGTCTCGAACTGCCACGTGGTGTTCGGCTGGTTCCAACTCGAGCAGTCCCGCATCGTGGCTGGCAAGGCCGGGGCCGACTTCTTCCAAGCGGACAGCTGCGTGCTGCCCGTTGCGTCGTCCTTCATCCCGTACCAACCTTGCTTCTTGCCGCTGCGCCGGTCCACGCTCGTGGCCGACGGTGTCTGGCGCTTCTGGTTCGTCTGCTCGGGGTCGGTGTTGCAGCCGCTCGTGGTCTCGACAAGGCGCACCGTCTGGATGAACGCGATCTCCTCGGCGTCGACGACGGCGAGGTCGGGCGTGAACACTATCTTGATCTTGTAGGTGTACCAGCTGCCGATGGCCTTATCGCCGTCGATCTTCTCGTCGACCTTGGTCTCGAGCTTTCCGAACGCGGTGCCAGCCGCGATCTTGGCCGCCGGGACGCCCTTGCCCTGCAGCTCGACGGCGATCGCGATCTGCAGCACGCGGCCGACACCGCCAAGCAGGGCGCGAGCGCGGATCACGGCATCCTGGAGCAGGCGCAGCTGGTCCCGCGTGAGCGGGTGCAGCTTCGTCGTCGGCACGGCCAGCTTCGCCAGCGACGTCGCCGCCGTGGCCCAGTCGCCTGACTTGACGGCGTCGTCGAAGACGCCCGCTGGTCGCTCAGCTTCGGGGGTCTGGAGTTGCAGCCGCACATTTCGATCGTGTCAAACTTCTGGTGGCAAGGGGGAGGGGATCTCGGTGGCTGCCGGATTCGGAAGTACCGCATGCAGGCGTGCTGTCGTGGTAGCCGCCGTGCTGATGGGTCTCGGTGTGGGTGGTTGCGGCACCCTGCCTCGGGCGGTGTCCGAGCCGACCTCTGAGCTGACCGGCATTCATCCTTGCGACCCGGCTGCTCTCGGCGCCACCGCACCTGCTCCATTCCGGGATTCTGCGGGCGTCACGTTCAGCTGCGCGACGCTGTCCGTGCCGTTGGATCATGCCGGGCTGCGGGCCGCTCCCCAGCAGCCCGGGCAGCTCTCGTTGCAGGTGGCGATGGCCGACAACACCACCGCGCCGCGCGGAGTACTGATCTGGCTGGTCGGCGGCCCGGGTGTACCTGGGGTGGGGTTGACCGCTGTGATCGCCCACCAGCTCGACCCAGCGGTGCTGCGCGAATACCGGTTGGTGATGATCTCCTCGCGCGGCACTGGCACTGGCGCGCTGCAATGCCCGCAACTACAGCAGGTGATGGGCGACTCGGATCAGACGGTGCCCCCGCCCAGGGCCGTGCAGGAGTGCGCCCAATCAATCGGGAATGATCGCCGGTTTTACACCACCGCCGACACCGTCGCTGACCTCGAGACGCTGCGCCAGGCGTTGCGGGTGGGCACCCTCACGCTCGACGGCGCCTCGTACGGCACATTCGTCGCCGAGCGCTATGCGATCACCCATCCAGACCGGGTATCGCGGTTGGTGCTGGACTCGGTGGTACCGCACGACAGCTTCGATCCGCTGGCGATCGCCGTCTTTAGCCGCACCGCGCAAGTGCTGCGGACGGTGTGCTCGGAAACCCGGTGTAGCACTGACCCGGCGCAAGACCTTTCTGAGGTGATCAGGGTCCGCCACGATGGCCCCCAGCTGCTCGCCATCCTCAGCGGGCTGACCGGCGGCGCACCCCGGTTGACCGGCATGGTGGCCGCGCTGCACGAGGCGGCGCGGGCTGACTACACCGCGCTGGACGGGATCATCGCTACCGAAACCCGCAACCAGGCCATCTCGGCCGAGCAGCTGAGCCAGGGCTTGCACGCCGCTACCGTGTGCGAGGACTACAGCTGGCCGTGGGGTGATGCCGATACCCCAGTGCCCGGCCGGGCCAGCGCTATCGCGACCACAGTCGCCGCGTTGTCGGACGCGGCGGTGTTCCCCTACGACCGGGCCACTGCCGCCGGCACCGGAACGGTGCTGACCTGTGCGCAGTGGCCGCAAACGCCGGTGGTGGCCTTCCCTGCCGGGGCCGATCTACCGCCGGTGCCGACGCTGCTGCTGGCCGGCGACCATGACCTGATCACTCCCCTGGCGTGGACCCAGCACGAGGCCGCCCACGCCGCACACGGTCACCTCGTCGTCATCCCCGGCGCAGGGCACATCACCCAGAACAACGGAAATGGCCCGGCGGCCCGCGCGTCCGTCACCGAGTTCCTGACCGGCCCGTGAGGTGGCCACCCCGACGGCCGAACAGAGCTGGCAGGGAGGGCATTACGGCCCGATGAGCGTTTGACAATGTGGCCCTCGGGATCGCAGTCTCCGTGAGGTGATCAGCTGCTACCGAGGGGATCGGC
>JAODNG010000089.1 GCA_025465385.1 Pseudonocardiales bacterium | reverse complement strand
CCGCCGAGCGCCACACCAGCCGTCCGCCCTGACCGTCGTAGTAGCCCATCCGGTAGGCCTCGAGGTGCAAATCGGGAGCGTTGGTGGACACATACAGCGTGATGGTGTCACCGGCGGCGGCGTATGTTCGGTTAGCGAAACCAGCGATGGTCCCCGGCGGTGTTCCCGCAATTTTCCACCCAGCGGTGCCCGATCGTTGGTTTTCCTGGATCACCCACGCTGCGCGCACCCCGTTGGGTCCCATGCTCACCGTAGCCGGCGCACCGGCACTAACCCCCGCCGGACGGTGGGCAGGACGTGCGGGCACGGTCGGGGAGAAACTCACGCTGCTCGCGGTGATCGTGGCCAGCAGCACCCCGGCCAGCAACATCCCGACTACACAACCGAACAACACCCGATGCCGACGCATCAGATCCTCCCACACGGCGCACCAGTAGCAGCGCATCCCTGGTCCACCCGGCACCCTGCGATACCGGGCTCGACTGGTTGCCACGGTCTCGGTGAACCAGCACACTGCTGCTCACAGTCTGCCCACCAAGCATCCCGCCCGCTCATCGGCAGATGAGTACTCCCGACAGTCGCGTTTGACGCGCGACGAGGTTGAACGTCTGCCGGTAAGCGGATACTCTTACAGCACCGTCGAAGAGGCCCCGCTGGCGTTCGGGGCGGATCGGCAGCCCACTTGCTCGCAGGGGACGTGGGGTGAGTTCGACTACGTGCAGCTGCTCCCTGAGGCGGCGGGTTGCGGGCCGAGCGCCACCGTGAACACGCGGACCGCTGCTGTGGTGGCCGAGCGCGTGGGCCACCAGCTCACCCGAGCACCGCACGTCGTGGTCGACCTGGGTGAGGTCACCGCTGTGGATCCGCGCGGCCTGACGGTTTTCCGCACGTTGCACCGCAGGCCACCGCCACTGGGACCGAGATACACCTCGTCAGAGCCGAGCACGACGCGGTGAGCCCCGCGCTGCGAACCACGGGTCTGGACCGGCTGGCTCACAGCGATCTTCATCGAACCGCCTGCGCCATCAGAGCGAGGCTTCACAGCGGAACTCGTCTACTTGCCGCCCACGCAGCAGAGCTGTCCTCAGTACTCCAGACCCAAACCTCGTTCACGCATCTTCAGCGTGATGAACGCTCGTGGGCTCGATCTCTCACCCGGGGACATGTTTCAAGTTGTTGATAGTCGGAGACTTGACTGCAGGTGAGTCCGACGTGTGCGCCCGAAATGGGAGGATTTGGGGGGCGAGAGGACTTCGCAGACCTCTGCAGCATATGCGGGTGGTATTCATAGAGGAGCGCGCGAAGCGTGAGCTGCTCAAGGAGTTTCTTGAAAAAGATTCTCTCCCATTTTCTGCCTGGACGCGCTACAGCCTTCGTTGACGACGCGGTCGTTCCGTATGCCCTCGGCTGAGGGGTTACCGGATCGCCTGCGCGAACTCCTCGATCGCAGCATGGGAATGAGTGGACTCGCCCATGGCCTCGATGAGGCCCAGGGCCAGCGTCAGGTGTTGCGCACCAGCCTGCAACGTCTGGACGGCCTCCTCCGCGGTCTTCACGCTCGCGGCTAGGATCTCGGTGCTCGATCCCCGCAACACTCTCGCCATCCCCGCAACCACGGCCAACCCGTCACCGGTCAACCGGGTCAGCCGGTTGACGTAGGGCAGGACGAAATCCGCACCGACCGCCGCCGCCAGCACGGCCTGAGCCGGTGTGAACACCGCCGTGATGCCGATCGGCCCGATGCCGTCGCGTCGCAGTCGCACGGCCATCGCGAGGTTTTCCACAGTGCACGGGATTTTGATCCCGACCCGGCCGGGACGGACCGTGTGGACGTCGTGGGCCTCCTTCTCCCGTCCCGCGACGTCGTCGGCGGTCACCTGGTAGAAGACGACCCCAGGTCCGCGGTCGCACAACTCCGCCAGCGTCACTACCGGCGGCTCGACCGCCGCGGCCATCAGCTTCGGGTTAGTGGTCACGCCGGCCACGAAGCCCAGGTCCGTCGCCGCCGCCGCGTCGCTGGCCAGCGCGCTGTCCAGATATAACAAATGGATCACCTCTGTTCTCGGTGGGAAGGCACGGGCACCGGTTCCCCGTCGCTGAGCCTGCGGCCGAGCTGCCCGCCGGGATGGCATCGGGCGAAGTCACGGTCGGTGAAGCCGCGCGCCCGCATCAGGCACAGCGCCAGCGCGTTGCCCAGGCTCTGGGCCACGGCCGTGCTGCAGCTCGGAACCAGGTTGAACGGGTCCGCCTCGCTGGCGACCCGACCGTCGAAGACGATGTCGGCCTGCTCTGCCAGCGGGGTCGAGAGCTTGCCGACGATCGCGATCGTGGGCGAGTTCCAGCTACGCAGGAGTGGCAGCAGGTGGACCAGCTCGGCCGTGGCCCCGCTGTTGGAGATGAGGATCGTCGGATCGCCGGGCACATAGACGCCGAGGTCGCCATGGACGGCCTCGGTCGCGTGCAGGAAGACCGCGGGGGTGCCGGTACTGCACAAGGTGGCAGCCAGACGCCTGCCGACGTGTCCCGACTTGCCGATTCCGGTGACGACGACCTTCCCGGGATGCCGGCGGATCACTTCGACCGCACGGTGCAGCTCGTCAGCCACGCGGTTGGCGGCGGCGCGGATCGCCTGCGACTCCGCCAGCATGACCGTCCGGGCACAGTCCACCAGCGACGACTCCGCGTCGGAGTCGGCCTCAGACCACGAGGTGAAGCCGGCCTGGGCGACGACCGCCGAAGCGACCAGCGTGTCCACCTCGGGATCGGACTCACCGGTGAAGATAAACTCCTGCAGGTTCGTGGAGAACTCGCGGGCCTTGTGCGCAGCGTGGCGCGACAGCCACTGCAGCACCGAGATCCCCGATGCGGGATCCCGCTCGCACAGCAAGCGCAGCGCCGATACGGACAGGCTGCGCGCGACCACATCGGTGTCCGCATAGGCACTGGCCGAGCGGGGGCTGTCGTCGAGCACGCTGAACTCCCCGCACACGTCACCCGCCCGCAGGTAGGACACCACACCGTCCGAAGAGGAGTCCGGCCGCTCGACCTCGATGCGCACCTCACCGGAGGTGATGACATAACAGGTGTCGCCTGGGTCACCCTCACGCATGAGGTAGGCCCCTTGGGAGAAGTGCGCGGTCTCCAGGTACGGCTCGAGCGCGGTCATCTCAAGCCCGTCAAAACCCTTCCCCACGGCGCCAATGGTCATGAGCGCTCCTCTTATGCCCCTGGTCGATAAACACCGCGGGAAGTGTCGCTTTTCACGAACGAGCCTGGTGCTCACTGAGCACCTCGACAGTCTCCAGGCCAAGTGCACGCGGCGCTACTGATGCGTCTTGGGGTCTCCTTCAGACCAGCGGTCCACGCGCTTGTTGATCGCGTACCGAAGCCACATCATGCCCCGATCCGGCCCGCGCCCGCGTCCTTCGCGATCGCCTTGAGCGTGACGTCCGGACCGTCCTGCGAGAGTGTCCGGACAGCGACCTCCAGGAGCCGGTCGCGATTGCGCCGCGTCGGCGCGCAGCGGCCGAGCGGGTGCCATCGCGTCTTCTGGGGAATCAGCCGGAGGATCCTCCGGTTATCCGGGAAACCGGGGGATGCCTCCGATTGCAGCTTACCGAGACGGGACATGTCATGACCGATCGCATCACCACACCGTTCAACGCTGAGTCGACTGCCGCCGAGGTGATCGCCGGCATCGACCTCACTGACCGCCGGGTCATCGTTACCGGCGGCGCGTCCGGCATCGGCGTGGAAACGGCGCGCGCCCTGGCCAGCGCCGGCGCCGAGGTGACCCTCGCCGTCCGCAACGTCGCGGCCGGCGAGCGCGCCGCCACCGACATCATCGACAGCATCGACAGCATCGACAACAAGCAAGTGCTCGTCGCTCCACTTGATTTGGCCGACCAAGCATCGGTCGCGGCATTCGTCGCCGGATGGGACGGCCCGCTGCACATCCTGGTCAACAACGCCGGCATTATGGCCTCGCCGCTGATGCGCACGGCGCAGGGTTGGGAGATGCAGTTCGCCACGAATCACCTCGGCCACTTCGCCCTCACCACTGGCCTGCATCGCGCGCTGGCTGCGGCCAGCGGGGCCCGCATCGTGTCGGTCAGCTCCAGCGCACATCACCTCTCGCCCGTGGTCTTCGACGACATCCACTTCGAGCGTCGCGAGTACGAGCCGTGGTTGGCGTACGGACAGTCCAAGACGGCCAACGTGCTGTTCGCCGTCGAGGCCAGCAAGCGGTGGGCGTCCGACGGCATCACTGCTAATGCGCTGATGCCCGGCGGCATCCACACCAACCTGCAGCGTTACGTCCCCGCGGAAGAGCTGGAGCGGCTGCGCGCCGCTGCAGGCGGGGCCGACCTTAAGTGGAAGACGCCCGAGCAGGGCGCCGCCACGTCCGTGCTGGTCGCCACGTCTCCCGTGCTCGACGGCATCGGCGGACGCTACTTCGAAGACTGCAACGAGGCCGAAGCCGGCCACCTCAGCGCCCGCAACGGCGTCGCCCACTACGCGCTCGACCCCGACGCCGCCGCCCGGCTGTGGCAGGTGTCCGCCAAGACGCTAGCCGGCTAACCGTCATCGACCGGCCCAGCCCGGGCGCCATAGCTGCTTGTGGCACCCGGGCTTCGAAACCAGTTCAACGACGACCAAATTTCCAGTGGAGGCAGCTGTCCCCAAGGAACCGGCACCACCACCTCAGTCTCGCCAGCGGCCGCTTCGCGACCGGTTCGAGCGCCGCGGCGGGCAATGGCGGTTCTTCCAACGAGCGTGTCGCCGCTGGGCGGGACGCCGAAGATGCGCCGGTACTCGCGGCTGAACTGCGAAGGGTTGCCGTAGCCGACCGCGAAGCCGACGCCGGCGACGTCCCCCGGCTCGGCCAGGAGCCGCGCCCTCGCCTCATGCAGGCGGATCTGCTTCTGGAACGGGATCGGCGTCATCGAGGTCACGGCGCAGAAGTGGCGGTGCAACGACGAGACATACATCGTCGCCAGCGCCGCAATCTCCTCGACGTGCAGCGTCTCGTCGTAGTGGCCGCGGATCCAGTGGATCGCGCGGGCCAGGTGCACGAGCGGCAGTCGGCCGATGAATATAACCGCTAGATTCGGAGTCGCATGAGTTCCCTCGTTCGTCATAACCAGATAGTTATTAGGTCGTGCGGGCACGAACGTCCCCGCTGCGTCGACGACGTCCTCGGCGGGCCGGATCTCTCCCCGGGCATGCGGTGCTGCAGGTGTCGCATCGACTAGCTCGTCCCGGCCTCGAGCGCGACCGGAGCCAGCTGCGATGCCGGCGCGCCGTGCCATCAGCGACCAGCACCGGGTCAACTCGCCCTGGTGGCGGTCAGAACTGCCAGGTCTACGTCAGGGGAGTTAGCGCCTGACGACACCCTGGTCAGCCGACCGGAGTCCGCGGACGCGCCTTCCCCAGGTATTGACACCACGGTGTATTGACCCCACGGTGACCGGTGATGAGTATAGACACGGCCAGGCCCAATCGGATTTGATAATTGGTTCATCCCGCACCTAGTCAGTCGCGGTGGGTCAGCGCCGGCCGGAGGGCAAGATGTACGAGCGGATTCTTACCGTACTCGACGCGACCCCCAATGCGCAGGCCGTATTGGCTCAGAGTCTGTACCTGGCTCGGCTGGCCGAAGTGAGCGTGATGTGCTGCACGTCCATTCCGTGCGTGCAATGCATGCCGCTTTGCCCATCGTCGCTGCGCCGGTGGCGGGTGTGCCGATGCTCGGCGTGCCGCCCGCAGACATGGCTGTCGGCGCTCAGGCCCAATG
>JAODNG010000067.1 GCA_025465385.1 Pseudonocardiales bacterium | reverse complement strand
GACCTTGATGTTGGCCGGGTCATAGCCCAGGAACCGGATCCGCTCCTCCTGATCTCGGACCGCGATGAGCAGCTCCCCGTACCGGGAGCGATAGAGCTGCCAGACAACGAGCAGCATCACCAACAGGGTGACCGCGGCGATGAGGAACAGCATCCGCTTGTTCACCGGATCGAACAGGTTGAAGCCGAAGAACGAGCGGAATCCATTAAGCCCGTTCGTCCCGCCGGTGGTGGTTTGCTGACCGATCAGCAGGATAGCGAAGGCTGCCGCCAACGCCTGGGACAAAATCGCGAAATACGCGCCGCGAACGCGCCTTCGGAAGATCGCTGTGCCGAGACCGAAGGCTACCAGCGCAGGAATTAAGACGACTCCGAGCAGGGTCACCACAGGAGATCGGAACGGCTCCCACCACATGGGCAGGTGGCCTGACCCGTAGAGTCGCATGAAATCGGGCACCCCGGAGGGTCCGGCATCGGCGAGCTTGAGATGGATTGCCATCACATAGCCACCCAACCCGAAGAATACGCCCTGGCCCAAGGTGAGCATGCCGCCGCGTCCCCATGCCAGCCCAATGCCGACGGCCACGATCCCATAGCAGACGAATCGTCCCAGCAGCGAAAGCCGGAAGTCCGAGAGCACAGCAGGTGCGACCACCAGCAATGCCACGGCGCCCAGCGCGAAACCCGAGAATGTGACGTAGTTGCGCTTATGCTTCCCGCCGAGTCCCGCGCTGATATCGGTCATGCCAGGCTCCTGGTCCGGACGCTGAAGATGCCCTGTGGCCGGATCTGTAAGAAGACCACAACCACGACGAAGACCATGACCTTCGCAACGCTTGCTGTCGTTGAATACTCGAACGTCGCTTGCAACAGACCGAGACCGAAAGCCGCGATCACGGCGCCCTTGATCTGCCCGATACCTCCAGCGACCACAACCAGGAAGGCATCGACGATGTAGCTGGTGCCTAGGGTGGGGCCAGTCGAGCCGAGCAGGGTGAGCGCCACACCGGCGATCCCAGCCAGCCCGGAACCGATGAAGAACGTGAGCCGGTCGGTGCTGCGGGTGGAGATGCCGACGGTCTCGGCCAAGTCGCGGTTCTGCACCACGCCGCGAATCCGGCGCCCCAGCGCCGTCATCTTCAGCAGTAGGGATAACCCGACCACGGCAGCCACTGCAAGCACCAGGATGAACAGCCGGGCCGCCGGCACGTGGGTGACACCGATATTGACGCTGCCTGATAGCCAGCTTGGGGCACGGACCTCGACGTTCGGGGCACCGAAGATGTCGCGAGCGGCCTGCTGCAAGATCAGCGACACTCCCCAGGTCACAAGGAGAGTGTCCAATGGGCGGTGATACATCCGACGGATCAGGGTGGCCTCCAGGACCACCCCCATCACGCCGCCCACAAGGAAACCGAGCGGGATAGCCAGCAACAGCGAGGTTCCCGCGTCAGCAATCAAGCCCTGGGCCACGAAGGCTGTATAGGCACCTGCCATCATGAACTCGCCATGGGCCATATTAATCACGCCCATCTGGCCGAACGTCAGCGCAAGCCCGAGGGCGGCGAGCAACAGAACCGAACCCAGCGAGAGGCCGGCCACCAGCTGGCTGAACAGGGCTTGCATGCCGCCATCCTCCCTCTCCGACGATCAGTCTTTCAGCCAGTTAGGCCTTTGGCCCAGTCGTAGTTCTTAAGGAAGGGATCCGGCTCGACCGGGGCGCCGGAACTCCACTCGGTGTGAATCAGCGAGTCCGCACCCACCTTGCCGATCAGTGCTGTCTTCGCGATGTGGTGGTTCTCGCCGTTGACCGTGACCGTTCCCTCCGGAGCGTCGTAGCTCACACCGCCTGCGGCAGCCCGGACATCGGCGGTCTTAAACGACTTCGCCTTCTCCACGATCGCCTTCCACAGGAACAGTGAGGTGTAAGCCGCTTCCATCGGATCGGAGGTCACTCGACTCTGGCCGTACTTGGCCTTGAAAGCCTGCACGAAGGCCGCGTTCTTAGGAGAGTCGATGGTCTGGTAGTAGTTCCAGGCGGTCAGCTGTCCCAGCACGTTGTCCAAACCGATTCCGTTGATCTCCTCCTCGGCAATCGACACCGACACCACCGGCATTGCGGTCGGAGTTAAACCGGCGTTGCGGTATTCCTTGAAGAATGCAACGTTCGAGTCACCGTTGAGCGTGTTGAACACCGCACCCGCCCCAGCCGATTTCACCTTGTTGACGATAGTCGCGAAGTCAGTGTAGCCGAGCGGCGCGTATTCCTCGCCTTTCACCTCGATGCCATTTGCCTTGGCGTACGCCTTGATCTCCTTGTTCGCGGTCCGCGGGAACACGTAATCGGAGCCGACCAGGAAGAGTGACTTGACACCCTTCTGCTTCAGGTAGTCCAGCGCGGGCACGATCTGCTGGTTGGTAGTTGCTCCGGTATAGAAGATATTGGGGGACGCCTCGAGGCCCTCGTATTGCACCGGGTAGAACAGCAGGGAGTTCGCACCCTCGAACACGGGAAGCATCGCCTTACGGGACGACGACGTCCAGCCACCGAAGACCGCCGCCACACAGTCGGAACTGATCAGCTTCGTGGCCTTCTCCGCGAAAATCGTGGGCTCCGACGCACCGTCTTCACTAACGACCTGCAATTTCTTGCCCAGCACGCCGCCACTGGCGTTGATCTGCTCAGCAGCCAGGGCGAGCGAGTCACGCACAGTTTTCTCACTGATCGCCATGGTGCCCGATAGGGAGTTGAGGAACCCGACCTTCACCGTGCTACCTGAGGTGTCAACACAAGAGTTTGCCGGCGAGCCACTCGCCCCGGAATCGCCGACCCGGCTACCGCAGCCCGCTAGCGTGAGTCCTGCGACCACGAGGGCGGCGAGCGCACGTACCGCACGCCCCCTCGTAGGTAATACGCTCATAATGACTCCTCTCACGCCGGAATCGGCGCGGGCAACAGCGGCTTAACGACGAGTTCCTGCGGTGCACGGTAAGAACCATTTGTGACAGCCACATTGCCGATCAGTGTCTGCGCGGTTACGTGTCACCTTTCCGAGTGATGACATCATCACCATATGTAAGAAAACTCGCGAAGGCGCACACGATATGCTGTAGCCGTTACACGGGTGGGTGTAGCACTACGAGCCATGCCGCCGCGAGCATCGCTGGCCCGTGGGGAACGTCGCGGTAACCCAGCAACCGGGCCGGGGCGGCGATGGCCGCGGTTACCACATTCGCTGCCAGCACCGCCAGCAGCAGCCCTGGCCAGGATGTGGCGGCGGCGAGTGCACCCAGGCTGCCGGCGAGTTTGACATCTCCGCCGCCCAGGGCACCCGGTGCGACGAGACGCACTGCGGCATAGCCGCCCGCCCACAGCAGCCCGCCGGCGCCCGCGCGAGCCAGTGCCTCAGGGGTGCCAGCACCAACCGCGGCGACGCCCAGCAGGACGGCGACCACTGGATAGGCCGCCAGCGTCAGCACGTCTGGCAGGCGTCGGGCAATCAGGTCGGCACCTGCCAGCAAAACGCCAGCCCAGCCGAGAACCAGCGGGACCGGCCACCACCACACCGGTAGACCGTCGCTCGCCCACTCGCCGACCGCTGCCCAGAGCGCGGCCACCGCCACGGTGCACACCGGCACCGGCACCGGGACACCCCGCGGAAGCCGGCGCAGCACCATCGCTCCGCCGGCGCCGGCAGCGGCTCCGGCCACGGCCACAGTGCACACGGCCACCAGGGTGCCCGGCGCTCGGCGACGACGGGCCCATCCGAAGATCACATGTGGATAGCGTGGTGGCTGTGGACAGACAACGGCTAGAACACGCCGCGGGCAGCTGCGTCTCGCACTGCCGCTTCGTGTTCCTCTCTGGTGACAGAGAAGCACGATGCGCCGTCTTTCTGACACTTCACGAAGTAGCGCCAGGCTCCGGGCTCGGGGTGCAGTGCAGCGGCGATGGCCGACTCGCTCGGCGACCCGATCGGCGACGCCGGCAGCCCGACGTTGATGTAGGTGTTGTATGCGCCGGGCCGCGCACGGTCAGCATCTGAAGTACTTGCCTCCGGCCGGTCCAGCGGATAGTTGATTGTGGAGTCCATTTGCAATGGCATCCCGGCAGCAAGCCGGTTGTATATTACCCGGGACACCCGGCTGAAGTCCGGAACAATCGCCTCACGCTCGATCACCGAAGCGATGATCAGAACGTCGTAAGCGTTGTAGCCGGTACCTGCGGCGGACGCGGGAAAGCCCCCCGCCAGCAGCCGAGCCGCAGAAGTGCCGACCACCTGCTGCAATAGATCCACCGCCGAACTACCGGGGCTCACATCGTAGTTACCCGGGACCAGCAGACCCTCCAGGCGTCGCCGAGGTTCCACCCGTGATATCGGATCTAGCGCCCAGCTAGGGACCGCGAGCTGGTTGAGATCGGTCTGGCCCATCGCCGTACGCAGATCCTCAGGCCGCACGCATGTGCTCGCTCCGGCGATCACCGCGCAGCTCGCTCGGGAGATCTCGGTGAGCAGTCCCGGCACGGTCGTCCCGTTGGGCAGGTCGACGTTGTCGAGCTGCTCACCACCGCGGATCTCCAAGTGCCCGACCCGAGCGGCCGGCTCTTGCAGTCTTGCTACAGCAGCGGATCCGGACATTCGCTGCCGCACCTGGTAGTAGCCCGGTTGCACAGCTCGGACTCGGGTGTCGGCCTCAGCCGCGCGAGTGAAGGCGCGGACGCTGGCGACGACGTTTTGTCGTACCAGGGTGGCTCCGATCGCGGTGAGGCTCTGGCCGTCCTCGACCTGCACGACGGCCTCCGGACCCCCGGCGCCGACAAAGTCAGGTACGGCGCGCCACGACTGCAACGCACGTGCCCCGAACAGCACGCCTCCGAGCGCCAGCACCAGCACAGCCAAGACAGTGCCGATCACAACACGCCGACGGCGTCGCTCCCGGATCTGGCGCCGTGCCCGACGGCCATCGGTGCGCCGCTGTGGGCGGCGTGGCTGAGCTCGGTCTGTGGCCTCCCTGAACAGTCCGAGGTCGTCGGTCATGAATCCGCCTGCGCGCGACCATGCGCGTCGACGGTGGTCACGCCGACCGCCGTGCATCGAGCCAACTTTGCAGGATCTCCACCGCCGCAGCCTGATCGACCACCGCACGCTGCTTGCGACCGCGAACACCCAGCTCAGCGAGCACTCGAGCAGCCGAAACGGTAGTGAGGCGCTCGTCGGTCAACCGGACCGGTACCGCGTCACCGAGCCGGTCAGCCAGGGCACGCGCGTATTGTGTCGCCGCCTGGGCCGCCGGACCCTGCCGCCCGGCGAGAGTGCGCGGAAGCCCGACCACTACCTCGACCACCTCGTGCTCGGCGACCAACGCCGCCAACGCTTGGAGGTCCGTGCCCCGCGACCGGTCCCGTTTCAGCGTGACCAGGGGCGTCGCGAGGATGCCGGACGGATCCGACAGCGCCACCCCGACGCGCACCTCGCCGAAGTCCACGCCGAGGCGGCGTCCAGTTCCGGGGTCAGACTCCATCACGCGCCGTTGCGCCCCGCGAGCTCGGCGCGCAGGGCCGATACCGCGGCTCGGATCCCGCCAGGTTCGGTACCCCCGCCCTGGGCCAGATCAGGCTTGCCGCCCCCGCGACCACCCACCGCAGGGCCGAACACCGGCACCAGCGCGCCCGCCGCCAATCCTTGCCGCCGCGCGGCGGCGGTGGTGGCCACGACGAAGGACACCTTGCTTGTCGAATGATCGACGCTGAACAGCGCTACCACCGCGGGTCGTTCGCCGAGCCGACCGCGGACCTCCGTCGCCAACGCGCGCAGGTCTGCGCCACTGACCCCCTCGCTCGTTTCGGTCGCCACCAGAGCGGTGGCACCGATCTGTTCGGCGGCCTCGGCCAGGGCGCTCGCCGAGGACAACACCGCGGCAGCGCGGAGCCGCTCAAGCTCGCGTTCGGCCGCGCGTAGCCGCTCGGTCACCGCGCCGATGCGCTCAGGCAGCTCCTCGGGGCGGGCCTTGAGCTGGTCAGAGAGCTGCCCCAGCAATACATGCTCGCGGGCCAAAAAACGGAATGCGTCGAGGCCGACCAGCGCTTCCACCCGGCGGATCCCGGAGCCGATGGATGCCTCGGACAGCAGTTTGATCTGACCGATGTCGGCTGAGTTCGGCACATGAGTGCCACCGCAAAGCTCCTTGGAGTAGTCGCCGATGGTGACTACTCGAACAGCGTCACCGTACTTCTCGCCGAACATCGCGATGGCACCGTCGCGGCGGGCGGCCTGGATAGGCATCACTTCGGCCGTGACCGGCAGCGAGCGCAACAGGATCTCGTTGACCTCGTCCTCGACGTCGGTCAGCACACTGGGTGGTACCGCACCGCCAGGCGAGGTGAAGTCGAACCGCAGCCGGCCCGGGGCGTTGAGCGAGCCGGCCTGCGCGGCACTGGTGCCCAACGCCCGACGGATCCCGGAGTGCACCAGATGCGTCGCGGAATGCGCCCGGGCCACCGCCCGCCGGCGGATGATGTCCACTTGCGCGAAGACCGGTGCGTCGAGGACAACCTCGCCGGAGACAACCGTGCCCCGGTGTACCGACAAGCCGTCCACCGGGGACTGCACATCGGCCACTTCGACGGTGAACCCGTCGCCGACCAGAGTGCCGGAGTCGGACTGCTGACCACCACCCTCGGCATAGAAGGGGGTGCGATCCAGCACCACCTCAACCGCGCTTCCGGCACCGGCGGCGGGAACCCCCGCGCCGTCGACGAGAAGGCCTACCACTCTCGCCTCGGCGCTGAGATCGGTGTAACCCAGGAAGTCCGTGCGTCCGTGCGCATCGAGCACGGTGCGGTACTCGCGGAGGTCCCCGTGTCCGGAGCGGCGGGCCGCAGCATCGGCCTTGGCCCGGTCTCGCTGCTGCGCCATCAGCGTCCGGAAGCCCGCTTCGTCGACGGACAGGCCCGCCTCGGCCGCCATCTCGAGGGTGAGGTCGACGGGGAACCCGTAGGTGTCATGCAGTTGGAAGACCTGGTCTCCGGCGAGCTGCGTGCCGCCGGCTCGGCGGGTCTGCGCCACCGCCAGATCGAAGATCCGCGACCCGGCGGACAGTGTCGCCAGGAACGCCTCCTCCTCGGCGCGGGCGACTGCCTCGATCCGGTGATAGTCCGTGGCGATCTCGGGATACAACGGACCCATCGTGTCGCGTACCACTGCGGTGATGTCACTGAGCACCGGCTCGGTGACGCCAAGCAGGCGCGCGGAGCGCACGGTGCGGCGCAGCAACCGGCGCAAGACGTAGCCGCGGGCCTCATTGCCGGGGGTCACACCGTCCCCGATGAGCATGACACCGGTGCGGGCGTGGTCAGCGATCACCCGGAAGCGTACGTCGTCCACCGGGTCCGCGCCGTAGCGCCGGCCGGAGAGCTGCTCAGCCAGAGTGATCACCGGCCGGAGCAAGTCGGTCTCGTAGACGTTGGGTACGTCCTGCAACAGCAGCGCCACCCGCTCGATACCCATCCCGGTGTCGATGTTTTTCGCGGGCAGCGGTCCCAGAATCGAAAAGTCACCCTTGCCTGGGCCGGTGGACTCACCGCGCTCGTTCTGCATGAAGACGAGGTTCCAGATCTCCAAGAAACGATCCTCGTCGACGACCGGGCCGCCGGGCCGGCCGAAGTCCGGGCCACGGTCGAAGTAAATTTCGGAACTGGGACCGCACGGTCCGGGGACACCCATGGACCAGAAGTTGTCTTCCATACCGCGACGCTGGATGCGCTCGGCAGGTATGCCAGCGATCGTGCGCCACAACTGCTCAGCTTCATCGTCGTCGATGTACACCGTGACCCAGATGCGGTCTGGATCGAAGCCGTACCCGCCGGTGTCCTGGGATCCGGTCACCAGCTGCCAGGCGTGCTCGATCGCTCCTTGTTTGAAGTAGTCCCCAAAGGAGAAGTTGCCCGCCATCTGGAAGAACGTGTTGTGCCTGGTGGTCTTTCCGACCTCCTCGATATCCGGGGTACGCACACACTTCTGGACCGACGTTGCCCGGCTGTAGGGCGGTGTCGCCTGGCCGAGGAAGTACGGCTTGAAGGGCACCATGCCGGCGTTGACGAACAGCAGATTCGGGTCGTCAACCAGTAGCGATGCACTGGGCACCACGGTGTGGCCGGAGTGTTCGAAACGGTCCAGGAACCGCTGACGGATCTCGTGGGTCTGCACGGGCCTTCCTTGAGAAGCGCGATCGGTGCGCGCCATGCGGCGCCGAAATACTGCCGCCGCGTGGCAGCGCCGAATACTACTGCGGCCAGGCAGCGCAGGGAAAACCGCTGGCAACCTAAAGTGTCACTACGGTGCGGCCTCAGTCGAGACTAGGCGCGCACGCCAGCCGACGTTCGACCGCTGGCCGACCGTGGCGCGAGGTCCATACCCGTACGCTGCGCCACTGTGGAATGCAGCTCGGCCTCCCGCTGGACCATCCCGGCCCGTACCTCAGCACCAAAAGAGCCGACCGCTGCGGCTAGTTCGCGAATCCCGTCGCCGACATTCTCGGCCGCCCCTGCGGGAGTGATCCGGTGCGCGGCACCGCGAGCCTTGCGGCTGGCCGCGACCCCGGCAGCAATACCAAGACCGAACCAGAGCATCCCCTTCACCGCTTGCCCCCATTCCGTCGGCCCCGTGGCCGGCGCCCGGATGCAACGTCCTTGCTGCTCTTGCGGCGACTCCGCATCGCTTTGCTGACGCCATATGATAGCGCTGCGACTCGCACCAACGGGCCGCCCAACGTCGCGGTGAACAGGGAGGTCAGCGCCGACACATTGCCGGTCACGGCTTGGGCGTTCGCGGTGATCCCGTCCAGCCGTTCCAACTGGGCGTTCACCTGTGTGACAGTCGTATTCGCGCCACTGAACAGCGGATCGGCGTCCTCGCTGGCCTTGCGGATCGCCAGCGTCGCCTCGTCCAAGGTACGGCCCAGCTTGATCAGTGGCACGGCCAGCAAACCGACCAGCACCACGAACGCCCCAGCGGCAACCAGCGCGGCGATCTGACCTGCCGACACATGCCCTCCCCTGCCGATGCCGGTGCACCGACCGCGGCGACCTGCACGCCGTGCCGGTGATGGGCGGACAGGCTACCGCGTAGCACCGAGATCCGAGCACCCCGGCTGGGGCGTCCCAGTCTTGTGGTTAGCCTCTCCTAAACGATCGATGACTGAACCGCCTCGGAGGATCCGTGATCCCGGCCGCCACGGCCCCCTACCAATCCGCTACCGCAGCCGGTGACAACGGCGTCGCGCCTGCTCTGCCCTCGACCGCGCTGGCCGGCAGCAGGGAGGGTTTGAACGAGCTCATCACCCTGGTGGCCCGCACCATCCGTGACGCGCTCGCCGAGACACGCGCAGCCGGTCCGCTACCGCCCGGCGCACCGCACGAGGTTCTCGCCGCCACCCGCGCCCTTCTTGGGCCGGCCGCACTGCCCGAGTACGGTTGCGGCCCCGACGCTGCTCTATACCGCCTGGCTACGGCGCTGACCAGGCACGGGCTGGACCTGTCCCACCCGCACGCCGCCGCGCATCTGCAACCCCCGCCGTTGGTCGTCGCGGTGGCCGCAGATGCGCTGGCCACCGCCGGCAATTCCTCTTTGGACACCTATGACTCCGGACCCGCCACCCTCGCCGTCGAGGGTTGGGTGGTCGAGGTGCTCACCCGGATGACGGGTTGGGGCCCCGACGCCGGCGGGGTTTTCACTCCGGGTGGATCGATGTCCAACCTCCTGGCGTTGCTGCTCGCCAGGGAGTACGCCGCCGATCAGTGCGGAGTAGACACCCGCCGTGACGGCGTCGCCGGACTGTCACGACCAGTTGTGTTGGCCAGCGAGGTAGCACACTTTTCGGTACAGCGGTCCTGCGCCGCGCTCGGCCTAGGCGAAACCGCGGTACACCCGGTCCCAGTCGACCACCGCTACCGGATGCGCCCGGACGCCTTGGCCGCACAGCTGACGCAGCTCAGGGAGCTGGGCGCTGCCGTCACTCCGATAGCGGTGGTGGCCACCGCGGGCACCACGGACTTCGGTTCCATCGACCCACTACCCGAGATTGCCGCATTGGCCGCCGAACACCGAGTATGGCTACACGTCGACGCCGCATACGGGTTCGGTGCACTGTTCTCCGATCGGATGGCTCCGCTGCTGACCGGGCTGTCCGCCGCCGACTCGGTCACCCTGGACCTGCACAAGATCGGTTGGCAGCCTGCCTCGGCTAGCGCCGTACTGCTGCGCGATGCCGGCCGCTTCACCCCGCTGAACCGCCAGGTCGCCTACCTCAACCCGGTCGACGACGCGCTGGCCGGCTACGACGGGTTACTGGGCCGCAGCCTGCAGACGACTCGCCGGCCGGACACAGTCAAGATCGCCGCCACGATTTTGGCGCATGGTCGCATCGGGCTGGGTGGGATGATCGACGTCTGCCACGACCTTGCTCGATACGCGCAGCGGCGGATCGACACCGAGCCCGCGCTCGAGCTGGTGTCCCCAGCCCAGCTCAGCACTGTGGTGTTCCGATACCGCGGATCGCGAGCCGGTGGTGACAGCGCGCTGAATTCCGCGCTGCGCCGGCGGCTGCTGCGCAGCGGACGCGCGCTGATCGGTCGCACCGAGGTACGGCTGGATGGACCCACCGCGCCTTCGTCGGTATGTCTCAAGCTCACGCTGCTCAACCCGACGGCCCACCAACATGACATCGACACGCTGCTCGACGCGGTGCTTAGCGCAGGCCGCGATGAGGACCAGCCATGACCGGGACCACCGACCTCGCCGTGGGCGATGACCCGCTGCAGACCGGCTCGGCTCGAACTGCCGCCGAGCACGCGCACCTGGAGGCGCTGCTGCGCTGCTGGACCAGGGAGACCGGGATGCCGGTGCGTCCGGGCCCGCTGCAGGTTGCGCTGCCGGCCACCGGGCTCACCTTGGTCACCCACGTGCGGCACGCGTCGATCACCGGATGGCACCGGTTCGGCCCGGTGCGGCTGCAGCGCAGCGACGGCGCCGACGCCGGTGCGGCGGACCCGGTGCTCGCCGTCGCACTTGTCGCCACTGAGGCCATCGCCCGTGGCGGGGTGCTACCCGGCGGCATCCCGCCCGGCGAACTGGCGGACCTGGTCGAGCGGACCGCCGATTCGGTGCGCCGAGTTGCGGCATTCTTATCCGGGCCTGAGTCCGGCCCGGACCGATCCGAGACGGTGGACCCGCGTCCATCCGACGATCCCTGCCGCGGTGCTTTCTTAGACGCCGAGCAGGCGCTGCTGCTGGGTCACCTGCACCATCCGGCTCCCAAGAATCGGGACGGGATCACCTCCGCCGAGGCCGCCGCCTGGTCGCCGGAGCTGCGCGCCTCATTCCGGTTGCACTGGTTCGCCGCCGACCCGGCTGTGGTGTCGCAGGACGCGGTAACCCACTCCGCCGCGCTGCGCAGCCGGGACACCGCGGCGTTGTTCGCCGACCTCGCCGAGTTCGCCGATGCACATGGGCGAGTTCTGGTGCCCGCCCATCCGTGGCAGGCCCGGGACGCCCTGCGGCGCCCCCGGGTCGCTGCCCTGGTCGAAGCCGGCCTGCTGGAGCCGCTGGGAGAACGAGGGGCGCCGTGGCATCCGACCTCTTCGGTGCGAACCGTCTACCGGCCCGGCACGGAGGTGATGCTGAAGTTGACTTTGGGGCTGCGGATCACAAACTCCCGGCGCGAGTTGACCCGCAAGGAGCTGCGCCGCGGTGTGGAGATCCACCGCTTGCTGGACCTCGGCTATCTGGCTGCCACCACTGCCGCGCACGCGTCCTTCTCGATCGTGCGGGACCCCGGCTGGCTCGCCGTCGACGAACCGCAACGGCCCGGCGGTCCGAAGCTCAACGGCTTGGACGTCGTGGTCCGGGAGGTACCCGAGCAGATCTCAGAGCTGCGCGCCCTGGTGGGTCTGGTCGCACCCCGGCCGCGAGGCGGCTTGTCTCGGCTGGGCGAACTGGTGGCTACCGGCGGTCTGGACCCGGTGGCCTGGGTCGCCGCGTATACCGATCTCGTGCTGGTGCCGATGCTGCACCTCTACGCGGCCACCGGGATCGGCCTGGAAGCCCACCAGCAGAACACGCTGGTCCGCATTGCGCCGGACGGGCGGGTGGTTGGTGGCGCGTTCCGGGACAACGAGGGCTACTACCTCGCTGCGTCCCGGCTACCGGAGCTGCTGCGGGCGCGCGGAGCCACGGAGTCCGCGTTGATGGTGGTCGACGACCGGATCGTCGAGGACCGGATGTCCTACTACCTGCTGCGAAACCAGGCCATGGCCGTGGTGGGCTGCCTCGCGGTGGACGGCTTGGCGGCGGAGCCCGAGCTGTTAGACGCCCTGGCCGGCGGGCTGCGTGCGGCGCTACCCGGACTCGCCGCAGCCGGGCCGGACGGCGACCGGTTGGCCCGCCGATGGCTGACCGCAGCCACGCTGCCGTGCAAAGCGAACCTCTTCACCCGCCTCCACGGCATCGACGAGGTCCGCGCCCCCCTAGACGCCCAATCCGTCTACCTGGATATTCCAAACCCGCTCGTCACCCGGTAGCCCTGCGTAGAGATCAGCGGCCGCGGATGATCCGGCGCAGCCGGGTCATCCGCTCGGAGAGGGCGCGTTCGGCGCCGTGCGGACGCGGCTCGTAGTAGTTCCGTCCTACCAGGGCGTCGGGGGGGTACTGCTGGGCGAGTACGCCGTCTGGCGAGTCATGGGGGTAGCGGTAGCCCTGCGCGTGACCGAGCCGCGCCGAGCCCGCGTAATGCCCGTCGCGCAGGTGAGCGGGGACGGCACCGGTGGCACCGGCACGGACGTCGGCCAGGGCCGCGTCGATCCCGGTGATCACCGCGTTCGATTTCGGTGCGGTAGCCAGATGCACGGTGGCCTGAGCAAGTGCAAGCCTGCCCTCCGGCATGCCGATGAACTGCACCGCGTGGGCCGCAGCCACCGCAGTCTGCAACGCCGTCGGATCAGCCATCCCGATGTCCTCGCTGGCGTGCACCACCAGCCGCCGAGCTATGAACCGCGGGTCCTCGCCCGCCTCCACCATCCGCGCCAGGTAGTGCAGGGCCGCATCCACGTCGGAGCCACGAATGGACTTGATGAAGGCGCTGATCACGTCGTAGTGCTGATCTCCGTCCCGGTCATAGCGCACCGCCGCCCGGTCCACCACTGACTCGACGCACGCCAGGCCCACCTCGGAGCCGCCGGCTGAGGTCACCGCCTCGGCGGCGGTCTCCAGTGCGGTCAGCGCCCGCCGGGCGTCCCCGGCGGCCAGGCGCACCAGGTGTTCCTCGGCTGCGGAAGCGAGAGTGATCGACCCGTCGAGGCCCCGCGGATCGGCCAGCGCACGTCGGATCAAGGTCTGCCCGTCGTCGTCGGACACCCGGTGCAGCTGAAGCACCAGTGAGCGCGACAGCAGCGGGGACACCACCGAGAAGAATGGATTCTCAGTGGTCGCGGCGACCAGCAGGATGACCCGATCCTCCACCGCGCCGAGCAGCGCATCCTGTTGGGTACGGGAGAAACGGTGCACCTCGTCGATGAACAGAACAGTGGCGTCGCCACCCTCGCGTCCCAACCGGCGACGGGCGGCGTCGATCACGGCGCGGACTTCCTTGACTCCGGCCGACAGCGCCGACATCGCCTCGAAGCGTCGCCCGGTCGCCTGCGAGACCAGCCTGGCCAGCGTCGTCTTTCCGGTTCCCGGTGGGCCGTAGAGGATGACCGACGCCGCGGATCCACCTTCGACCAACCGGCGCAACGGACTGCCGGGCGCCAGTAGATGATCCTGCCCGACGACCTCTGCCAGCGTGGCCGGGCGCATCCGTACCGCTAGCGGCGCCGAGGCGGACAGCCGCTGCTCGGCGCGCTCCTCGACCTGCCCGGCGAACAGCCCCTCGTCGAACAAAGCCTCGTTATCTGCTATACCGCCGTTACCTGGCACACCCCGACGGTACCGCCGCGGGCCGACCGAACAGGTCCCGCAGCACCAGCCCGGCGGCATACGGCAGCAGGTCCCGGCCGCGGTGAGCCAACCACGGCACTCCCTGGCGAACCAGCCAGGCGACGTGGTGGGCGGTAGTCACCTGCCGGCCCCCCGAGCAGGTCAGGTCGACCCGATACGGCACCGTGATGCTGGCACCGACCAGCACGTCGACGAATCCGGCGGCCAGCATCCGGTGCCCACGCTCGGAGGGATGCAGCCGGTCCACGCTCCACGCCGCAGGATCGTAGGCGCCGGACACCAGCGCCAGATCCAGACACAGCGCACCGCGCCGGGCGACCACGTCGTCGGCGGCATCATTGAGCTGCCCGACACGCTGGTGCAGAGCGCGGCGCAATGGTCCGGGCAACCGGAAAACCCGTCCGTGATCGTGGAAACGCGTGACCAGCACCACGGCGCCACTGGCCTGGAGCGCTGCGACTGTGACATCGAGGTCCTGGCGGAGTGCAACCGGGTTGAAGTCCGAGCGCAGCGTGTCGTTCATCCCGGCGAGGATCACCGCGACATCCGGTTGCAGCGCTTCCGCCGCAGGAAGCTGGCGGTGCCGCAAGTCAGCCATCCGGGCACCGATGCCGGAAAAGTTGGTGTAAGCGATCTCACCTGGCGCACCGAGGGCCGCGGCCAGCAGTGGACCGAAGCCACGCCAGGCACCCGTAGGCAACGGGTCGCCGACGCCCACCGCGGTGGAATCACCGAGTACGGCCAGCCGCGCGACGCGACGGTCAACAGGATTGGAAAGAACAGGGACGGTGGGAAGCGTTTCCACGGCCACCAGGCGATGGTCACGTAGTAAAACTCACGGCCGGTGAGCAACTGATGACATGTCGTCGACAGCTTCGCAAAAGATCCGTGCCGCGGCACACCCACTTACCCCTTCGCTGCAGGCTTTGCGTCCACCCCAGCCTCGATGCGCTGTTCGCGGGTGATCGGGGCTGGCGCTCCGGTGAGCGGGTCGAAACCACCACCGGACTTCGGGAAGGCGATGACCTCGCGCAAGGAGTCGGCACCGGCGAGCAGCATGCAGATCCGGTCCCAGCCGAAGGCAATACCTCCGTGCGGCGGCGGGCCGTAACGAAAAGCTTCGAGCAGGAACCCGAACTTGTCTTGGGCCTCGTCCGCGCTGATCCCGAGCACCCGGAAAACTCGTTGTTGTACGTCAGCCTGATGGATACGGATCGAGCCCCCGCCGATCTCGTTGCCGTTGCAGACGATGTCGTAGGCGTAGGCCAGCGCAGCGCCCGGGTCCTGCTCGAAACGACCACTCCACTCCGGCGTGGGCGCGGTGAACGGATGATGAACCGCTGTCCAACTGCTGTGCCCCATTGCCACATCGCCACTGCCCTCGACGGGTTCGAACATGGGTGCGTCGACTACCCACACGAAGGACCAGGCCGACTCGTCAATCAGGCCGCAGCGCCGACCGATCTCCACCCGGGCGGCACCCAGCAGGGCACGCGCCTCACGTGCATCACCGGCGGCGAAAAACACACAGTCGCCAGGGTTGGCGCCGGCCGCCTTGACCAGACCCTCCCGTTCATGCTCAGCGAGGTTGCGGGCCACCGGCCCGGACAGCTCGCCGTCCGCGCCGATCAGCACATAGGCGAGGCCCTTGGCACCTCGCTGCTTGGCCCACTCCTGCCACGCGTCCAGCTGCCGCCGTGGCTGGCTTGCTCCGCCGGGCATGACGACAGCCCCCACGTAGGGCGCCTGGAACACCCGGAACGGGGTGTCGACGAAGTAGCTGGTGAGCTCGGTGAGCTCGACCTCGCAGCGCGGGTCCGGCTTGTCGGTGCCGTAGCGCGCCATCGCGTCGCGGTAGCTCAGCCGGGGAATGGGCAGCTCGATGCTGTACCCGGCCAGCTCCGCCCACAGTGCGGCGATCACCTTCTCGCCGAGCGCGATCACGTCGTCCTGCTCGACGAAGCTCATCTCGACGTCGAGCTGAGTGAACTCGGGCTGCCGGTCGGCGCGGAAGTCCTCATCCCGGTAGCAGCGGGCGATCTGGTAATACCGCTCCATGCCGGCGACCATGAGTAGCTGCTTAAACAGCTGGGGTGACTGCGGCAGTGCATACCAGCAGCCTGGCTGTAGCCGCGCCGGCACCAGGAAGTCTCGGGCCCCTTCCGGCGTGGACCGGGTCAGGGTCGGGGTCTCGATCTCGACGAAGCGCTCCTCGTGCAGCACCGTGCGGGCGATCCGGTTGGCCTCGCTGCGCAGTCGCATCGCGGCAGCGGGGCTCGGCCGGCGCAGATCGAGGTAGCGGTGCCGCAGCCGAATCTCCTCGCCGACCTCAAGGTGCTCGTCGAGCGGAAACGGCAGCGGTGCTGACTCGCTGAGCACCGTCAGCTCCTCGGCGGTGACCTCGATGCTTCCAGTAGGAATGTCCGGGTTCGCATTACCCTCGGGGCGCATCGCCACGGTGCCAGTGACCTGAAGGCAGAACTCGGCGCGCAGCCGGTGCGCCCGCTGCGCCATGTCACCCTCCCGGAAGACCACCTGGGTCACCCCGGAGGCGTCTCGCAGGTCGATGAAGATCACGCCCCCATGGTCGCGGCGCCGGGCGACCCACCCGGTGAGGGTGACGGTGTTCCCTGCATGCTCGGCGCGCAGCGTGCCGGCAGGGTGGGTGCGCATCACGGGAACTCGCTCCTAGACCTCTGAGACGGCAAACCGGACCCTGCAAAGGCTAGCCGCGCGGAGAGCGCTGCCGCCGTCGGCGTCCCCTCGTCATAGCAACCTGAGCTGCTCCGCCTGCGGATTCGTCGTTGTTGAGGCGCTGGCGACCATGCGCCGTTCCCGCACCGCGGTGCGCCGGGCCGGGGTTCTGCGGGCTTCGCCCGGCACCGAGGCTCCGATGCCGTAGCGCCGAGCCAGCACGTTCACCCGGGCGGAGATGTTCTGCCGATATGCCTTGGGGGCGTATGCGCCTGCGCCGTAAAGCTCCCGGTAACGGGACACCAGCTCCGGGTGCTCGCGTTCCAGCCAGGCGAGGTACCACTCCCGCGCGCCGGGGCGCAGGTGGAGCACGAGTGGAGTGACGCTGCGGGCGCCGGCCTCCGCGATCGCGCACACGGTCGCCTCAAGTTGACTGACCGAGTCGGTGAGGTACGGGAGCACAGGCGCCATCAGCACACCGCATCCGATGCCCGCATCGGTGAGCGTGCGACACACGCCGAGCCGGGCACGCGGAGCAGGCGCGCCGGGCTCGACTCGCCGCCAGAGCGCCCCGTCGACGAATCCCACTGAGACGTTGACCGTGACGTCAGTGACCTTCGCGGCCTCGCGGAGCAGACCCAGGTCGCGCAACACCAGGGTGCCCTTGGTCAGGATCGAGAACGGATTCCGCGCATCGCGGAGAGCCTCGAGGATGCCGGGCATCAGCCGGTAACGCCCCTCGACCCGCTGGTAGGGATCGACGTTGGTGCCCATCGCGATATGGTTCCCGGCCCAACGCGCAGACATGAGCTGCCTCCGCAGCAGCTCCGGCGCATTGACTTTCACCACGATCTTCGAGTCGAAGTCGATTCCAGTATCAAGATCGAGATATTGATGAGTCCGCCGAGCGAAGCAATAAACACAAGCATGGCTACAACCCCGATAAGGGTTGACGGTCCACTCAAACGGCATCCGGGATTGGCCAGGTACCTTATTGAGGATCGACTGGGCCCGCACCTCGTAAAAGGTCATCCCGCGGAATTCCGGGGTGTCAAAGGTACGCCTGATGACGTCGTCTACCCCGAACAGCGCGTCTGGACCAGACTCGTCCGAGGCCATCAGGTTGTCCCACCGCATCGCCCCACTGTATCGAACAGACATTCGATCCGCTAGGAACGTAGCGCGGTATCGACCAGAGAGGCACGCCCATCTGATGAGTGCACTCGACCACAGAACGGGCCGGCACCGTGACCGCGGCACCGTCGAGCCGGCCGGCACCGCCAGCGGGCATGGCCACGGACACGGGCACGGACCTGCGCCCCCGTCCTCCCGCCAAGTCAGGATGTTGCTGGTCGCGGTGCTGGTCCCGATCGCGTTAGCCACCCTGGTGGGGCTCTGGCTGACCTGGCCAAGTGACCAGCCCCACAGTGGTGTCGACATCGGACTAGGGCAGCGGCCAGTGCAGGGCGAAGTGCTCACTGCAACTTCCGCCCCCTGCACCACCGGCGTTGGTGGAGCCGGGTCCGCAGGTCAAGACAAGAGGTGCGTCTCCCTCAGTGTGCGGCTCACCGATGGCGACTCACCGGGTGTGATGGTCCAGCAGGTATTACCCGACGAACCGAGCACGCCGCGCTTCGCTGTCGGCGATCAGGTGGTCCTCGGGTACACCGGTGGAAATCCCTCCGACGCCGCCTCTTACCAGATCCAGGATTTTCAGCGCGGCTCCTCGATGCTGTGGCTGGCCGCGCTGTTCGCCGCCGCCGTGTTGTTGCTCGGCCGGTGGCGCGGTCTCGCGTCGCTGGCCGCGCTGGGCTTCAGCTTTCTGGTGTTGGTGACATACCTGTTCCCCGCGATCCTGACCGGCGGCAACCCGGTGATCGTCGGTGTGCTGGCCGCAAGCGTGATCATGTTTGGGGTGCTGTATCTCACGCACGGTGTCTCGGCACAGACCTCCAGCGCGGTGCTGGGGACTGTATTGAGCCTTGCTCTGATCGGGGTACTCGGTACCGTATTCTCTGCGGCGACCCAACTGACCGGGCTGGACGACGATACCGCCAAACTCATCGGCGTCCTCGGCCACGGAATCGATGCCCGCGGATTGTTGTTAGCGGGGATGCTGATCGGAGCCCTCGGCGTTCTCGACGATGTCACCGTCACCCAGACCAGTTCGGTGTGGGAATTGCGCCGGGCGAATCCGGAGCTCGGGGCCCGGCAACTCTATACCGCCGCACTGCGGATCGGCCGGGACCACATCTCTTCAGCGGTGAACACCTTGGCGCTGGCCTACACCGGAGCCGTGTTGCCCGTGCTGTTGCTGTTTTCGCTGTCCGGGCAGAGTTTCGGCACCCTGGTCACCACCCAGGACGTCGCCCAGGAAGTGGTACGCACGCTGGTCGGCAGCATCGGGCTCGTCGCCGCAGTCCCCATTACCACGGCGATCGCCGCGCTGGTCGCCAGGCACGACAAGATCGAACCCGTCGCCGAGCGGACTTGATCATCGGTTGTGCGGCGATCTCACAGTCCGCGCGATCGGCCAGGAGCGGTGAGGCCGTGCAGGAACGGGTTGCTCGCACGTTCCCGACCGATCGTGGTCTGCGGACCATGACCGGGCAGCACCACGGTTTTGTCGTCCAGCACGAGAATCTTGTCCTTGAGCGAGACGAGCATCTGCTCGTGGTCACCGCCGGGTAGATCGGTTCGTCCGATCGAACCGGCGAACAGCGTGTCGCCGGAGACCAGCAGCGCCGGCCCCGCACCAGCCACCGAGCGGAAGGTCACCGAGCCACGGGTGTGGCCCGGGGTGTGGTCGACGGTCAGGGTCAGCCCGGCCAGCTCCAACGAGGCCCCGTCAGCCAGCAAGCGCACCTCGCGGGGCTCGCGCAGCGCCACCCGACCACCGAAGAACTGGCGCGCCTCGGCAGACAGCGCCCGGAGTGGGTCGGACAGCAGCACCCGGTCCTCGGGATGGATCCAAGCCGGGATGTCATTGCCGTCGCACACCGGTGTCACCGCGAAGATGTGATCGAAATGCCCATGTGTCAGCAGTACCGCCACCGGGTCGAGCCGGTGCTGGCGCAGCAGATCGCCTAGCGGCTGCTCGGAGCCCTCCCCCGGGTCGACCACCACGCACGGACCACCAGCCTCCTGGGCGAGCACGAAGCAGTTCGCCTGGAACGATCCGGTGGGAAAACCTGCGACGAGCACAGCTCCAGCCTAGGGGCCGCACGTCAGGGAGGCTGACGGCGGGCTTAACCAGGGCCCACATAGACTGCGCCGCGATCGTCGCCGAGCCACAGGAGTCCGGGTGCCCACGAACGAGCAGCGTCGCGAGGCCGCGAAGCGCAAACTTGATCGCCAGCTCGCCCGCCGAGCGGAACGAGCCAAGGCGCGCCGCAGGTATGCCGTGGCGGGGGGGGCGGCCGCGGTGGTGTTGGTCATCGGCGTCGTGGTGCTAATCGTGACGTTGGGAAACCGGCACCAGGCAGTCGAGGCCACCGCGAAGCCGTCCGTGGCAACGCCGGCCAAACCGGGCGCTCCGGCTAAACCCCGCACCGACAACAAACTCACTCCGCTACCGGTTCG
>JAODNG010000056.1 GCA_025465385.1 Pseudonocardiales bacterium | reverse complement strand
GCCAGCGTTGCGGTTCACCCTCGGGGAGGTTCACGGTGTAGGGCAGTTCGAAGGGCGGCCCGGCGTGCAGCGGGCCTGGCGGGTCGTCCTTCGGGAGCTGGACGAGCTTGGTAGCGATCTTGCTGAGCCGGCGCATCTCATCGAACGTCCAGACCAGCAGCAGGCCCCTGGCGGTACGGTCACCCCGTTGGGCGCCGGGGACGTCGGTGTAGAGGGTGTGGTCCAGCCGCATGAAGTGCGCGAAGCAGCCGAGCAGCATCCGGTAGCGGAGGTTGAACAGCTGCGCCCACGCCCGCGCCCGCGGATGGGTGATGCGTCCCTTGGTCGCGTGCGCCTCCATCACCGATGCCACCATGTCTGCCAGGGCGGGCTTCTCCAGTGGCGGCGGGGTGGTGTTCGCGTTTTCCGCGACGGGCCAGGTGATCACCGCACCCGCGGAGGCCAGCTCCGTGACGCGCTTGTAGATGTCGAAGAACCGTTCGAAGTGCGATTCGGAGTTCCCAGGATCGGCTGGTGGGGAGTCGAAGCCTTCACCTTGCGCGCCGATTTTCCGCACGGCTGCGACCGCTGCCGCCCGCACCTGGGCGACGTCCGCACTTGGGAACGACTCGATGATCAGTGTCTCACCGGCGTCAGGGGTGCCGGGCTGAAATCCCCAATCCTCGAACTTCGCCTGCCGCGCGAAGGTGTCCAGCCGGAGGTCGTCGTCGGCGAGGCTGTCCTCGAACAGCTGCGCCAGCCGCTCGAAGATGAGGCCGACGTGCCGGACCTCATGCCCGTCGTTGGAACGGGACGCGTCGACGCGGATCTGCGCAAGCAGGGCCTTGTCGTCCTCCGACAGGTCGCGGGGCAGCACGGCAGGGCTCTCCGCGGTCACGTACTTGGAGAGGGAGTCGAGCGTCAGGGGCTCTAGCTTGAAACGGAACGGGTAGATCTCACTGGCGTAGGGGGAGTGCTCCCGGTTGAGGTTCAGCGGTCCACCGACCAGGTGCAGCAGGTTGTGCACTGTGGCGAGATGCCCCATCTCCTCGCGCGCGATCTGCGTGAGAAGGTTCTGCACCGCCCTGAGCTGGTTTTCGTTCGCCCCCCCGGCCAGCACGTGCACGGAATAGGCGGCGTAGAGGTACTGCACCATCAGGGCGTGCTCGATCTCGGCGGCGGCGGTCAGCAGGAAGACCACTTCATCGCGCGGCTCCAACGGCGGGTCGTGAATCGGACCGGCTGGGCCCGCCACGAGCGCTGTCGCGACCTGGGCAGTGCCGTCCCCCAGCTCCCAACGGGGTACCTGGGGGATCGAACCGGAAGCGAAGAAACGTCGTTCCATTGCGGATCCTCAATTATCATCACCATGCGGGAGCCGTCGGGCTACCAGGGCTTAGCGCGTGATGTGCACGATCTGGCTTTCCGACTGACCGTCCACGGTCACCCGGAGCAGGAAGCTGCCGTCCAGCTGCCGTCCGGTGTCATCGGTGACGTCCCAGTCGACGATTCGTGATCCGTCTGTGGGCCGCGGCTCGTCGAGCAGTCGGCGGACGTGCTCGCCGAACCGATCCCAGATGTCAATCGTCAGTCGGTCGGCACCGTCGGGGACGGTGACGGCGACCTGCAGTGGCGATCCGCTCTGCGTCGGGGCATTGTCGTCGAGCAAGCGCAGGCGTGCAGGCGGTGCGACCTGACGTGGCGCCGCCTCCGGCTCGGCGGAGTACCGGTAGACCGTGCGACCCGACGCGTAGCCAACGGTCACCGGATCGTGGAAGAACCGGAAGCGGTTGATGAACCTGCCGATCTCGTTGGCGTCATGCCAGGTCTTGCCGCCATCGGTGGTCGCGCTGCTGAAGCCCTCCTGGAAGGAGGCCGAACCCCAGCCACCCACCCATCCGGTGCTCTCGTCGAGGAACCCGATGCCCTCAAGATTGGCGTTACCCTGGGGGTCGTTGATGTCGACGCGGGTCCAGGTATCCCCACCGTCGGTCGTCTTGAGGACGGCACCGCGAGTGAAGCTCTCTAGGGCGACGTAGCCGATCCGCTCGTCGAGGAACTGGATCTTCCACCCCCACTCGCCGAGCGGCAACTCGGCGCCGAGGTGCGCGGCCCGGTTCACCCAGGTCTGCCCGCCGTCCTCGGTGCGCAGCACCACCGCGCGGACGTCATTGCGCGTCGGGTTGGCCACGGTCGCCTTCCCGCCCACCACCCAGCCGTGGTTCGCGTCGGTGAAGTAGGTGTCCACTAGCAGGGTGGCGTGCGCCGACATGTCCCAGGCCTGCCAGCTTCCCCCGCCGTCGATGGTCCGCATCATCCGCGCTGGCCGGTTGGGGAAGTTCGTGCCCGAGGCGTAGGCGACCGACTCGTCAACAACCGAGAGGCCGCAGACCGCCGACGGGGCCAGCGGCGGCAGGCCGGCAACGGCGGTCCAGCTGGCGCCTCCGTCGGAGGTCTCGAACAGGCGCTTGTCCGCAGTTAGCGTCCCGACCCAACCGCGGGTGTCGGACGCGAAGCCGACGCAGCGGAAGTACACCTGCGGGTCGTGCAATTGTTGCTCCCACGTCGCGAAGCCATCCTCAGTGTGCACGATTTGGCCGTTGCTGTTCACCGCCCACCCGCGCTGTGGGTCTAGAAACCAGATGTCGTCAGTCCGCGAGCTCGCGACGGGCGCGTTGCTGACGCGCCACACCGGTGGCAGAGGGTCGACCTCTAGCTGAACCGCCTCCCCCTTCTTCCCGCCGTACGTCCCCTCGGGCATGTCAGCCTCCTGTCGAGTTCTTGGAATTCCGCGGTTCCACCCTCGAGGAGAAGAGCACCTTCGCTGTCGACCAGATACATCCTCGGCGGGAAAGCCGGCGGCGGGCGATCACGGCCGGGCTGCCGGGCGGGTGGGCCGGAGCGCTTGGCGCCCGTTGCCGTCCTCATCTCGGAGCGACAGCCCTAAGCGGGGCGGGAACGAGTTGCCAATACGCGCTGCCGCCGCTTGTGCTGACTGCCGACGAGGTCGAGATGATGCGCGCCGCAGGTCTGCTCTCGTTCCCATCGGTGGCGGTAGCGCACGATCAGGAGACCACGTCACCGTCTTCCGATGGGTGCAGCGGTTCACCCCACTGCTTATCGACGCGGCACGACCCTGCTGGCACACCCCGGGGGGACCGATGGTTCGCCGATGAGAGCCAGCGCGGGGTCTGCCTTCGGGGATGCGGTGGGCGAGGTAGTCGCGGGTGCGGGCGTCCCAGCGCAGCCGGACAGGGCGACGCGTTTCAAAGTGGCATTGTGCTTAACCGACAGTGTCCGGACTCGGAGCGCCGATCGTGCTGTGATGTCTCGACGGGGGATATGGCGTGAGGGGGAGTCCGCGCATGTCGATGTTTGCCCGTTGCCTGCTACGGGGCCAGGCTGATGAGAAGTCTGGCAAACCCTACTCGACGGTGGGAGAATCCACCCTGAAGGCGTCGGGTTTTCTGGCCGTTTTCGAGGACGAGCCAACCTTGGCCTGCTCAGCAAACGAGTTCTACCCTTTCCTTTACCACTGGGAAGCCGGTTCGGCATGGATGAGGGTTGCGAGCGACACCACTTGCTCGTCGGTCACCTGGCCGGCCTGGTTTCGGGTATCCCTACTCTCATCGTTGCATTGAGCGATCGATTCAGCCGACCTGGTCTGCCTGCTGGCCCAGAAGCCATGCAGTAGGCGTGGGATGCCCGGGTATGTCGCAGTTTTTCCAAGTGTCTCAGGGGCTGCCTTCTCGCTCTGGTGCCAGGCGAGGACGCTTTTGCATTAAGGCAACAGTGTCCCTGTTCGGGTTGGGGCGTATCAGGTGGTGTCCGGGTCGGCTCTTTAGGAGTGAGTGGGTCTGCTGTGTCAGGTGGTGGGCCAGGGGGTGGCTGGATCAGGGAGCGCGTACGCAAGCTCGGGTGCCCACTGGCTGGGCTTGGACGCTGAGAGTGGAGGAGGGCATGCGATGTCGTTGAGGTCCTATGGGGTTTTGTCGGGCAGTGTTGTGGGCACGCGCCGGGAGGGATCTACC
>JAODNG010000021.1 GCA_025465385.1 Pseudonocardiales bacterium | reverse complement strand
CGTTGACCTGGATGGGCTGGAACCGGCGCTCCAGGGCGGGATCCTTCTCGACGTACTTGCGGTACTCGTCGAGCGTGGTGGCACCGATGGTCTGCAGCTCGCCACGAGCCAGCATCGGCTTGAGGATCGACGCGGCGTCGATCGCGCCCTCGGCGGCACCGGCGCCGACCAGGGTGTGCATCTCGTCGATGAACAGGATGATGTCGCCGCGGGTGCGGATCTCCTTGAGCACCTTCTTCAGGCGCTCTTCGAAGTCACCGCGATACCGGGAGCCAGCCACCAGCGAGCCCAGGTCCAGCGTGTAGAGCTGCTTGTCCTTGAGCGTCTCGGGCACCTCGCCCTTGACGATGTTCTGCGCGAGCCCTTCGACGACGGCGGTCTTGCCGACGCCGGCTTCGCCGATGAGCACTGGGTTGTTCTTGGTGCGCCGGGACAGCACCTGCATGACCCGCTCGATCTCCTTGCCGCGCCCGATCACCGGATCCAGCTTGCCCTCGCGGGCGCTGGCGGTGAGGTTGCGGCCGAACTGGTCGAGCACCAGCGACGACGACGGGGTGCCCTCGCCACGCCCTGAGCCGGACTCCGCGGGCTCCTTGCCCTGGTAGCCCGACAGCAGCTGGAGAACCTGCTGGCGCACCCGGTTGAGATCGGCACCGAGCTTGACCAGCACCTGCGCGGCCACGCCCTCGCCTTCGCGGATGAGCCCGAGCAGGATGTGCTCGGTGCCGATGTAGTTGTGGCCGAGCTGAAGCGCTTCGCGCAATGACAGCTCCAGCACTTTCTTGGCTCGGGGGGTGAATGGAATGTGACCGGACGGCGCCTGCTGGCCCTGGCCGATGATCTCCTCGACCTGCTGGCGCACCCCTTCCAGGGCGATCCCCAGCGATTCAAGGGCCTTGGCTGCTACGCCCTCACCCTCGTGAATCAGACCCAGCAGGATGTGCTCGGTGCCGATGTAGTTGTGGTTGAGCATCCTGGCCTCTTCTTGAGCCAGCACAACCACCCGCCGCGCACGGTCGGTGAACCTTTCAAACATGGTGCACTCCTGACTGCCGCGCCATCGCGGCGCAGCCGGTACTGGGTCACACAGTCCCTGCCGTCACTGTAGCTGCCAGACGGTCATGCTCGCTCTCGAACTGCTGCCCAACTCTTACTGCAACGTGTCACTACCGGCCAGGATTCCGCCGCAGGACGCCTTGTCCGCTCTAGGTGAACGCCGCCCCATTGGGGTGAGCGAGACTCGCTCGGGTGGTCTGCGGATAGCGGAGGGTGCCCGCTGGCATTCAGCCTGCTAGGTTTGCTCCGCATTAGGTGAGGCAACCCTCTCCCGGACTGCACCTGATGCGGCAGGACGAGGGAACGCGACCGAGAAGGCAGTCCGCGAACTACGACGGTATAACTACGACGGTATGAGGAGAGGCTGTGCCGCAAGCCGTGGTCCCAGTGGGCGAGTCGCCAGCCGCGGTGCAGCCGCGCTGCGCGCATCCACTGGCCGCGTCGATAGCGACGGCGGACCGTGCGGTGAAGTTGTTGTCCTTCCGGACCTTCGACCGGACGTCGGACCTGCCCAACGCCCAGAGCTCCCAGTGGATCAGGTGTGACCAGGCCCTGGCGGATCCGGACTTTTTCCCACGGTGGCGGGGGCAAGTCGCTCAACGGTTAACCGAGCAGCAGTCGCACGTCTCGGAGCAGACCCAGGTTCCGGAGAAAACCACCGGCGGCTACGTGTTGCAGTGGTATCTGGTCGTCCCGAGCTACCTAGGCGCGCTGCTGTTCCATTGCGCCCGGCGGGTGCCCTCGCTGTCGCCGCGGCAGCTCAGCTTCCGGCTCGATCCGGCGGCGGTGGAAGGGGTGGCGCTGCAGCCAGGGCGATTCTGGTGCCTGCCCGATGATCCCGACGCGGGGCATCCCGATGCCGTGCCGGTCCAGGACGAGGCAGCGTTGGGGGCGATACTGCGCTGCCAGGTGATCGCGCATGCCACCCATTTCCTCACGGTGTACGGCCCGATGGTGCGGTTCGGGTCCCGCACCCAGTGGGCGGCGGTAACTGACGTCTTGGACAGCGCCTTGCTGCTGGCGGGGCGCTCCTTCGGGTCACCGCAGGCCGGCGCCGCCGATGCGCGGCTGGTGCTCGCCGGTGGCGAGAAACCGCTCACCTCAGGTTCAACGATCCGCCAGTTGACTGATGACCGCGGCCGCACGCACTGGACCCGGCTGCGCGGCTCATGCTGCTTCCTCTATGCCCCGCCCGGGGTCGAGCGTCCGTGCGCTAGCTGCCCGCGCCTCAACGATTCCGAACGGGCCTGTGTCTTCGGCACACTTGATCGGGCTTGAGCCCGTCGCAGCCCGTATCTTCATGGTTTGTGATACCCGAGCAGGCCCACTCACTTCCAAAGCGCCCGTTGCCGGCTGTGGTGGTCAATCCGGTTGGCGTCAAGGACGCGACGAGTCTGCGGATTCAGATCACCGCGGTGTGTGTGGAGTTGGGATGGCAGCCACCGCTGTGGCTGCAGACCACTATTGACGACCCTGGTAAAGGCCAGACCGCGGCTGCTCTGGCTGCCGGCGCTGATGTGGTGCTCGCCTGCGGCGGCGACGGCACCGTTCGCCACGTGGCCCACGTCCTTGCCGGATCGGGCACCCCGATGGGTTTACTGCCAACCGGCACCGCCAACCTATTGGCCCGCAACCTCGCCATTGCGCGGCGAGACCTGGTTCAAGCCACTCGGACTGCGTTGTCCGGGAAAACCCGCGCGATTGACGTCGGGTGGGTGCTCATCGACGACCGCGCCGAGGAGCACGTGTTTCTGGTGATGGCCGGGATGGGCTTCGACGCGGCAATCATGACCGGCGCAGGGCACGAATTGAAGGCCCGGCTGGGCTCGCTGGCCTATGTCGTCTCGGGAGCGCGCGCGCTGAGAGGTCTGCGAGCCGACATCACCCTCGCCGTCGACGGCCGGATCGAGTTGCCCCGGCGAGTCCGCGCGGTGATAGTCGGCAACTGCGGAAGGCTTCTCGGCGGCCTGGTGTTGATGCCCGCGGCCAGGGTCGATGACGGGCTGCTGGACGTGGTGACCATCGGGCCGCGGGGAATCGTCGGCTGGCTGGCGGTGACTGCCCGGGTGCTGGCCCGCCGCCGCCATGGCCATCGAATAGTCCAGCACTGGCAGGGCCACGACGTCATCATCAGCTCGGACACCGCCCAGGAAGCGCAACTCGACGGCGATCCGGTGGGCGAAGCGTACGGAATGCGGATGCGCGTCGATCCCGGCGCTCTGCTGGTGCGCTGGTGAGTCCGTAACAGGGTTCCCACACGGTTACACCCTCACGGCGCCCGATCGGGGTCAGTTGCGCAGATTGATGAACCGCTGCCTTCCGGGCAACGATCACTGTGATGCGGTAACACTGCCCGCGAGATTGTCACGGCGACGGAGGGAGCCGCTCGATGGTGAGCCTGGTGAAGGGTTTCGCGGGCAAGCCTGCGCATGCACCGCTGACCGACATCGGTATCGGCGCCTATACCGCTGGCGTCGCGATGCTTGTGGCCGGCGCGGCCGGCTTCCAGCAAGCCGCGATGGCCACCGCATCCGTGATCACAATCGGAGTCGGCCTCATCGCCGCCATACCGACCATCATCACCGGTCTGGTGGACTTGTTCGGTATTCCGGCGGATGCGCCTGCGCGCACGCTCGGCTGGTGGCACCTGACTCTCATGGCCAGCGCTACCGGCCTATTCGCTTGGACGTTCAAGTTGCAGTTGGCTGGATACGCCACCGGCAAGATCATCACGTTAGCTTTGACCGTCGGGATCATCTCCTGGGCGTTACTCCTCGCCGGTGGCTACCTCGGCGGCGCGCTAACCTTCGTCTACGGAGTCCGGGTACTCAAGCGTCCCCAAGCCCCCATGGCTGACGCACTCATTCCCGGTCGAGCGGACCATAAGGATTAAGCCCTGCAGGGTGACCACTGGCCTTACAACACACCGGCGCCACTACCCAGCGGCACCGGTGTGTTGTTTGTTCTACGGGCTCAGTTCCCCTTGTGGTAAGCCTCTAACACCTCAGCCGGAATACGGCCGCGATCTGAGACATTGTAACCGTTCTTGCGGGCCCACTCGCGGATCGCAGCGTTCTGCTCGCGGTCCACCGACGCACGGCCACCGGTACTGGCCCGACGAGCCGTACCCGCGACCTTGCGACGCCCGCCTGCCGCACCCGACTTGCGAGCGCTGCCGACATAGTCCGCCAGTGAGTCACGCAACTTCCCCGCGTTACCGGCCGACAGATCAATCTCGTAAGACACGCCGTCGATACCAAACTCAACGGTCTCTTCGGCGGTACCTCCGTCGAGGTCATCGACCAAGGTTACGGTGACCTTCTGCGCCATGCGCGTCGTCCTCCCTCAGGGACGTGGTGGACGGAGCCATCGCACGACGACTCCACAACGACAAGGAGTAGGTTAGCCCATTTCCGTGAAGATTGCGAAATCAGCGGTCATCGGCGTCCACTATTGTGGTCGTACCAGCGGAAACAGGATGGTCTCGCGGATACCCGAACCAGTGAGCGCCATGAGCAGCCGGTCGATCCCCATTCCCATGCCACCACTTGGCGGCATTCCGTACTCCATGGCTGTCAGGAACTCCTCGTCCAGCGGCATCGCCTCGTCATCACCCGCCGCCGTGAGCGCGGCTTGGGCCTCGAAACGCTCCCGTTGCACGACCGGATCGACCAGCTCTGAGTAGGCAGTGGCCGACTCGACGGAACGGATGTAGAGATCCCATTTCTCGGCCAGACCCGCAACGCTGCGGTGCTGCCGGGTCAGCGGGGCGGTGTCCAACGGAAAATCCTTGACGAAGGTCGGCGCGTGCAGCTCTGGTACCACGAGTTGCTCGAACAACTCCTCAACGAGTTTTCCGGGTAGCCAGGCGGGATTGGCCGCAAGGCCGACTCGCTCGGCGTGGCTGAGCAACTCCGCACGCCCGGTGAGCGGAGTGATCTCCTCGCCAAGCGCCTTCGACACAGCGCCGAACAGGCTGATCTGAGCCCATTGCCCGCCGATGTCGTAGTCACTGCCGTCGGCCAGTCGAAGTGTGGTGGATCCGAACACGTCGCGGGCCACCGTCTGATACAGCGTGCGGGTCAGCTCCGCCATGCCCTCGTAGTCGG
>JAODNG010000348.1 GCA_025465385.1 Pseudonocardiales bacterium | reverse complement strand
AGTTTGCCAGTGACCCTGTGGCGATCACCCCGGTTGACGACGGTGGCGCCGAGCCGGGATCGCTCGCCGCGTTCCTGGAGCGGGTGGCGTTGGTCGCTGACGCCGACCAGATCCCGGACGACGACGGCACCTCCGGCGGTGTCGTGACCCTGATGACTCTGCACACCGCCAAGGGCCTCGAGTTCCCGGTGGTGTTCCTCACCGGTTGGGAAGACGGAATGTTTCCGCATCTGCGCGCGCTGGGCGATCCCGCCGAGCTCGCCGAGGAGCGGCGGCTCGCTTACGTCGGGCTGACCAGGGCCCAGCACCGGCTCTACCTGTCCCGGGCGATCACCCGCTCTGCCTGGGGCCAACCGATGACCAATCCGGCGTCGCGCTTCCTGGCCGATGTGCCCGGGTCACTGGTGACCTGGCGGCGTGAGGAGCCCGGTCGCGCCGGCCCGGTCGGGCGCACGGTCTTCGGCCGCAACAGCGGTGCTGATGTCACCGGCGGTGACTCCGCGCAGGCGGGCGTGGCGGCCCAGGGTCTACGTTCGACCCCCTTCCGGGGGTGGCAGAACACCCCGGTGTTGTCGCTGGACGTCGGCGATCGGGTCACCCACGACAAGTACGGCCTGGGCACCGTGGTGGCCAGCGACGGCAGCGGTCCCCGGGCCACCGCGACCATCGATTTCGGCTCGGCCGGGAAGGTCCGCCTGATGCTCATCGGCGGAGTCCCGCTCACGAAGCTGTAGTTCGGTGCCCTTCAACCACCGCCTACCCGGGCGGTACTACAGTCCTGTGAAGAGATCGTCTTCGGGCGTGGACATTCCCGTGGTGGTGTCACGGGCAGTCTCCCGCAGCGTTTCGCCGGACGGGGCGGCCCGTTGGATGCCGACTTCGGCCAACGCCCTGTTCAGTCGCTGCCAATAGCTGCTGCCGTGGGCCTTGTAGTACAGCTTTGCCACCACGTGCCCGGCATCAACCGCAGATGTCGCGGCGCGGGCTGCGTGAACGTGATCCGGATGCCTGGTGCTGTCCGGATCGTAAGTGACCACCACCTGCGGCCGGTAGCGGTCGATGAATTGCGCGATCCGGCTGGCGGCGTGCTCCACGGGTACGCCACAGAACGCGTTTTCCCGGTGCTGCAAGCCCCACCCTGGCATGCCGGAGTCGTGGTACCCGAGCAGTTCGAGCTCTGATACGCCCAGGTGCTCGCAGGCGCGGCACAGCTCCCGTTGCCGGATGGCCGCCACTTCCCGAGGATCGTGGCCGGCCTGGCCTGGCTTGACGCCCCCTGGCCCGTCATCCAGATCCCCATCCGTACACGTGACGACGATGGTTCGTACGCCCCGCAGGGCATAGTGCGCAAGGATGCCGCCGGTTGAGGTGGACTCGTCAGCGTCTCACTTCTGGCTGCCGATCCGAGAGCGGTGCCGTTGCTCGATGTATGGGATCGATATCTTCGACGGTTCTCTCGCCGGCGCGGGTACATACGGTCTACAGGCAGTACATACGGTCTGTGCAGGCTTGATCGGCTCGGTCGTGACTCCGGTTGTCAGAGGTACCCACTAGTGTTCGAACGTGTGTTCGATTAGACTACGGGGGTGCCGGATGGACGAGCGGTTGAGGCGGGTCTTGCGGGAACGCGTGGAAGCGTACCTGCGCGACGTCGAGAGGCTGCTTCGCGGGCCGGCACCAGCGGTGGCCTGGCCAGCAGTGCGAGTTCGACTGCTGCCGCTCGCCGCGGGCTGGCGCTCCCTCCTGGCGCAGCATGGCGATGGCCTGCGCGGACGCTGCCGGCATTGCGATCGGTCGTTTCGCCCGGTTCGCACCCGCCGCCCGCTGTGCTCGGTGTGGCGCACAGCGCATGCACACTTGATCGGCGGCTGGCCATCGGACGGCGGCACGTGAACCGGCGAGCAAGGCCCTTAGAAGTCGATGCCGTGTTCGTGCAGCCAGATGATTGGGTTGATTTTTTTGCCAGCCGGGTTCCACACTTCGAAGTGCAGGTGAGGCCCGGTCGAGTTGCCCCGGTTGCCCATCTCTGCGATCTCCTGGCCCGCTCGGACCTTCTGGCCCGCCACCACGAGCGAGCGGTTGATGTGCCCGTAGACGGTGATCGTTCCATCGGAGTGTCGGATGCGTATCCACAGGCCGAATCCGCTCGCTGGTCCGGACTCCGCCACCACCCCGTCGGCTGCGGCGACGATCGGCGTCCCGATAGCGTTGGCGAGGTCGATTCCATAGTGGAACACACCCCATCGGCCGCCGAATCCCGATGTGAAGACACCCTTCGTGGGCATGACGAACAGGACCCTGCCGGCCTGGGCCTCCTGGGTGGCGCGCTCGTCCACCAGGCGTTGCCCCTTGGCCATCGCCTGCACGGCTTCGACCGCGGCAGGATCCGTGGGCCGAGAGACCGGGAGATATTCAGGTGCAGGTGCAGGGCCGCCGAGACCTATCGCCGCCGACGCATCCTGCGCAGACGCCAACAAGGTGGCGTCGTGGGAGATCGTGACGGCGGCGTGGTCGATCGTCTGGCCTGCGGCCACGAAGGCGCCAGCCGCAACGGCTGCCACCACCACCCGACCCCGCGCGGTCGGGGAGGGGGCCGTGATGCGGTGCGCCACCCGGGTACTTGACGTGCCAGGGCCCAGCGCCGCCGCAACCACCAGAGATGGTCGTTGGCCGCATGGGGAGCGGTGTCGAGCCAAGACCTGCCTTCCCTGTCTCAGCGAGTCCGGACTGTTTACCGGGCGGGGGAACCCGGGGAGCTGGTATGGACCAGCCCGCGATCAGTCGTGCTCGGACAGTGGCCGTGGACCGCGGGAACGTAACGGAGGGCGACTGATGTGGGCAAGGCGCCGTTCCGCGATACGTCCGGCTTTATCGGCCAGCGTTGGTTCTTGCGCGCTGGGCGGTCGGTCGGGCTGGAATTACGAGGCGGAGTTGCGCGCCAGGTTGCTCACCACGGTGCGCACGGCGGTTGGATCGACCGGCAGGGACAGGTGCCCAACGTCGTGGAGCTCGACGTTCATGCCCTGCAGTAATCCGGTCACGAGCTACGCTTGACGCAATGAGCGGACGTATCCGGGTGGTCGTCGCCAAACCGGGACTCGACGGGCACGACCGCGGCGCCAAGGTCGTTGCCCGGGCCCTGCGCGACGCGGGTATGGAGGTCGTCTATACCGGGCTGCACCAGACACCGGAGCAGATCGTGGAAACGGTGCTCCAGGAAGACGCCGACGCGGTAGGGCTGTCGGTGCTTTCCGGTGCGCACATGACGCTGTTCGCCAGGGTCATCGAGTTGTTAGAGAGCAAGGGCGCGACGGACGTGCTGGTCTTCGGAGGCGGGATCATCCCCGAACAGGACATCCCGACGCTCACCAAGCTCGGGGTCGCCAAGGTCTTCACCCCGGGTGCCACGACCTACGAGATCGTCGACTGGGTGCGCGCCGCGCTGGCCGCTGCCTCAGTAGAATGATCCCTCAGTAAGCGATCCCTCGGCAATCGCAGTGAAGTGATCTTCTTCACGGGTGCCGGTGGGCTCCTGGCGGGGAGTAGCTGGATAGGGTCGACCGCGTGGATTTATACGAATACCAGGCGAGGGATCTGTTCGGCGCCCACGGTGTCCCGGTGCTGCCCGGCCGCGTCGTCACGACCAGCGAGCAGGCTCGCGCCGCCGCTGTGGAGCTCGGTGGCACCGTCGTCGTCAAGGCGCAGGTGAAGACCGGCGGCCGTGGCAAGGCCGGCGGCGTGCAGTTGGCCGACACGCCGCAGGAGGCGCAGCGGAAAGCGGCGGCGATCCTTGGCATGGACATCAAGGGTCACACCGTGCACCGCGTGCTGGTGACTCCTGCTTGCGACATCGTTGAGGAGTACTACCTGTCGTTCATCCTCGACCGCACCCACCGCACCTTCCTCGCGATGGCCAGCGTGCAGGGTGGCATGGAGATCGAGGAGGTGGCGGCGACGGCACCGGAGGCGCTGGCCAAGGTGCCGGTGGACCCGGTCGCCGGCGTCGATGCCCGCAAGGCCGCTGAGATCGTCCAGGCAGCCGGGTTCCCCGCGGAGGTGGCGCAGCCGGTGGCCGACACTGTTCGCAGGCTGTGGGATGTTTTCGTCGCCGAGGATGCGACTTTGGTCGAGGTCAACCCACTGGTCCGCGACCCGCGGGGGTCGATCATCGCGCTGGACGGGAAGGTCACCCTCGACGACAACGCCGGGTTCCGCCACCCCGATCACGCGGAGCTGGCCGATCCGGCTAATCAGGACCCGCTGGAAGCCAGGGCCAGAGCCCGCAACCTGAACTACGTCAAGCTCGACGGGCAGGTCGGCATTATCGGCAATGGTGCTGGCCTGGTTATGTCGACCCTCGATGTCGTTGCCTATGCAGGCCAGGCGCACGGCGGGATGAAGCCGGCCAACTTCCTCGATATCGGCGGCGGCGCGAACGCCCAGGTGATGGCCGATGGGCTGGACATCATCCTCGGTGATCCGGACGTGCATGCGGTATTCGTCAACGTCTTCGGTGGGATCACCGCCTGCGACCAGGTGGCTACCGGCATCGTGCAGGCATTGCACATTCTGGGCGATGCCGCAGCGAAACCGCTGGTGGTCCGGCTGGATGGCAATAACGTCGTTGCGGGCCGCCGGATCCTCGCTCAGGCGGCCCATCCACTCGTCACGATGGTCGACACGATGGACGCCGCGGCGGACAAGGCTGCCGAGCTCGCGGCACTGACTTTCGTCAAGGGAGCCTGACCGGTGGCAATATTCCTGACCAAGGACTCGAGAATAATCGTTCAGGGGATGACCGGCTCGGAGGGCCGCAAACATACCCAGCGGATGCTCGATGCGGGTAGCCAAGTCGTCGGCGGGGTCACGCCGGGCAAGGCCGGTCAGACTGTCGATTTCAACGGCGCAGCGCTGCCCGTGTTCGGATCGGTCGCCGAGTCGATGGCCGCTACCGGCGCCGACGTCAGCGTGGTCTTCGTTCCGCCACGTTTTGCCAAGGCCGCGGTGAGCGAGGCAATCGACGCGGGCATCGGACTGGTCGTAGTAATCACCGAGGGAATACCGGTGCATGACACCGTCGGCTTCTGCGCGCAGGCCAGCAGCAACCCAGCGCGCACCCGCGTCGTCGGCCCGAACTGTCCCGGGGTGATCAGTCCCGGCGCCTCGAATGCGGGGATCATCCCCGCTGATATCACCGGCCCGGGCCGGATCGGTTTGGTGTCAAAATCCGGCACCCTCACCTACCAGATGATGTTCGAGCTGCGCGATATCGGTTTCTCCACCTGTGTCGGCATAGGTGGTGATCCGGTTATCGGCACGACTCATATCGACGCCCTGCAAGCCTTTGAAGACGACCCCGACACTACGGCCGTGGTGATGATCGGTGAGATCGGCGGGGACGCTGAAGAGCGCGCCGCCGACTACATCAGGGCCAACATCACCAAACCGGTAGTCGGTTACATCGCCGGCTTCACCGCCCCTGAAGGTAAGACCATGGGTCATGCTGGTGCCATTGTCTCGGGCTCCGCCGGTACCGCCGAAGCCAAGAAGGACGCCTTGGAGGCGGCCGGCGTCGCGGTCGGCAAGACACCCAGCGACACCGCGAAGCTGATGCGCCAGATCATCAAATCGCTGTCCTGATCCAGTTCGGTGTCCGTGTAAGTACCCGCGCGCTAGCCCGATCCGGTTACCCGAGGGGCGCGTCGGCGACGTGATCGCCACAATGAGGTGACACGGCTGCGAGGGTGGGATCGTGACCCTCTTGCTGTCGCCACTGGTGTCCGATGACGCCACCCGTGACCCAGCAGGTGAAGGCACGCGGCCGTGCCTCAGTGCGCTCATCGGCGCCGCCTGCCTGCCCGCAGTCGCCAGCTACCTAACCGCCGCGGTTGCGCTCGCAATACTCACCGCAGCCGGCGGCGCAGGCACCTCCGCGGCGGGGGTGGCTCGGCTGGGGGCGGCGGGCTGGTTGGCCGCGCACCACGTGCCTCTGATCATCCAGGGCGCTCCCCTCGGCGTCTTGCCGCTGCTGCCCACGCTCCTGCTCGGTGCACTGGTCGCCCACGGCGCGTCCAGGGTCGCGGGCCGGTCCGGACTCACGCAGCCCGCCGGCGCCGGGTGGGTGGCCGCGACGATCGCCGGCACCCACGGCGTCATGGGCGCCGTCCTGGCGCTTGTTGCGACCCCGGCAACGATCACTGCGGATCCTGCGCAGGCAGCCGTCGGTTGCGCGCTGGTCGCCGGTACCGCTGCGGGTGTGGGACTGGTACGGCCCTGCGGGTTGCTGCCCGCGGCGCTGCGACGGGCCCCCGGATGGGTACGGCCCGGACTGGAGGCCGGCTTGTGGGGGCTGGCGATTGCGCTCACCGCCGGCTTCGTCACGGTGTTGTTGGCTCTTGTGGTGTCCGCGCCTGCGGTCGTCGAGATGTCGGGGCCGGACGTCGCAAGCGCCTTCGGGCTGACCGTGCTGTCGATCGGATACTTACCGAACGCGGCGATCGCCGGACTGTCATGGCTGGCCGGACCTGGCCTGTCGGTAGGCGCACTGTCGATCAGCCCGGTCGCCGTGCACGCCGGACCAGTGCCAGCGGTGCCACTGCTCGCCGCGCTGCCGCAGGGCCCGGGGCAACCCTGGTGGGGCCTGGTCCTTGCGGTACCCCTGCTGATCGGCGCCGCAGTGGGGCGCCGTTGTGTCGCCGCCAGCCAGGACCGGTCGGAGCGGCTGCGGGTTCTCGCGGCGGCCGCCACGGCGCTCGCGGTTGGGAGCGCGGTGCTCGGGGCGCTGGCCGGCGGGCGGCTCGGTGCAGCGGCGTTCGACCCGGTCGATGTTCCTTTCGGAGCGCTTGCAGCAGCGGTGCTGGCTGCAACGCTGCTGGGTGGCAGCGCCGCCGTGCTGCTGCCCCTACCCGGTAGGGAGGAAACACCCGAAGGCGGCCCCGACACCGACTCAGAACTAGACGCTCCGGACCCGGGCTTCAACGACGCTGCGCATTCCGAACTCCACAACAGTGCTGCCCCAGAAGACACGGATAGCTCTGCTGTGCAGCTCGGGAACAGCGGAGCGGAAGGAGACTAAGCCGCCGACCCGTACACTCGGCGAACGGTACTGCGACATCAACGGCACTGCGGGATCGCGGCGAGGGAGCGGGATGGCCAGGCGTGCGGGTTCCGGCGGCAGTGATGCGGACGTGATCGTGGTGGGGGCGGGACCCGCGGGTTCCACGGCCGCCGCGTACCTGGCCCGCGCCGGCCTGGACGTGCTGTTGCTGGAGAAGTCCACGTTTCCCCGGGAGAAGGTGTGCGGGGACGGGCTGACTCCCCGAGGCGTCAAGCAGCTGATCGATCTCGGCATCGATACCAGCGTCGAGGCCGGCTGGTTGCACAACCGGGGTCTGCGGGTGGTGGGCGGCGGAGTGACGATCGAACTGCCGTGGCCCGATCTGGCCAGCTTCCCGCCCTACGGCGCGGTGCGCACCCGGCTGGATTTCGACGAGATGCTGGCGCGCCATGCTGAGAAGGCCGGCGCACGGCTCCATGAGCAGAACACGGTCACCGAGGCAATCACCGACGAACGCAGCGGCCGGGTCCTTGGCGTGAAGGGCAAGCACGGTCCGGACAAGCAGCCGATGCAATACCGTGCCCCGCTGACGTTGGCCTGTGATGGGGTCAGCGCCCGACTTGCGCTGAGCTTGGGGATGGACAAGCGCGCCGACCGGCCGATGGGTGTCGCGGTGCGGCGCTATTACACCAGCCCCCGCACCCATGACGACTTCCTGGAAAGCCACCTCGAGCTTTGGGACCACACCATCCCCGAGCAGCCCAGGCTGCTGCCCGGCTACGGCTGGATCTTCGGCATGGGCGATGGGACGTCCAATGTCGGCCTGGGAATCCTGTCCACGTCGACGGCGTACGGCAAGACCGACTACCGGGCGCTGCTGCGGTCGTGGTTGGACAGCACCCCGCCGGAGTGGGGTTTCCGGGAGGGCAACGCCGCTGGCAAGATCGCTGGGGCGGCCCTGCCGATGGGCTTCAATCGCACGCCGCACTACCGCAACGGCCTGTTGCTGGTCGGGGACGCCGGCGGCATGGTGAACTCCTTCAACGGTGAGGGCATCGCGTATGCGATGCAGTCGGCCCGGTTCGCCGCGGAGTGCACGGTCCAGGCACTGGCCCGACCCGAGGGACTGGCCCGCGAGCACGCGTTGCGGCGATATCCCGCTGCGCTGCGCCAGGAGTTGGGTGGCTATTTCCGGCTGGGCAACGGGTTCAGCCGGTTGATCGCCCACCCGGCCGTGATGCGCGCCGCGACCCGCCACGGCTTGCCGCGCCCGACTTTGATGCGCTTCCTGCTCAAGCTGTTGGCCAACCTCTACGACAGCCGGGAGGGCGACGCGATGGATCGGGTGATCACAGCGATGACCCGGCTGACTCCGAGCGTGTGATCGACACAGCTGGCGTCGCGGATAACGCCTGATCGGGCCGGATTTTAGGTTAGCCTCAGGGCACCGCGTGACCGGTCCGCACGTAGGGTAGGTGGGAGACCTTCATGAGACGCGGAGGGACGTTCGTGAGACGCCGAAGGAGGGGACGGTAGTGCTGCAGCCCTATGTGCCCCTCGTGCTGCTGCTCCTGCTGGCCGCAGGTTTTGCGGTCTTCTCCATCGCCGCGGCGCCCCATATCGGGCCGCGCAGGTACAACAGGGCCAAGCTCGATGCCTACGAGTGCGGTATCGAGCCGTCCCCGCAGCCGGTCGCGGGAGCCGGGCGGATGCCGGTGGCCTACTACCTCACCGCGATGCTGTTCATCCTGTTCGACATCGAGATGGTGTTCCTGTACCCGTTTGCGGTCGCCGCGGACTCATTGGGCATCTTCGGCCTGGTGGAAATTGTTCTGTTCATCGTGACGCTCGGCTTCGCCTACGCCTACGTGTGGCGACGCGGCGGGCTGGACTGGAACTGATCATTGGTCTGGAAGAGAAAATACCCAGCGGGATCCTGCTGACTAGTGTGGAGAAGCTGGTCAACTGGACCCGGAAGTCGTCGCTGTGGCCGGCCACGTTCGGCCTC
>JAODNG010000600.1 GCA_025465385.1 Pseudonocardiales bacterium | reverse complement strand
AGTTGACGCGGATGTTGTCGCGCGCGAGCTCCAGGGCCGCCGTTTTGGTCAGTCCGCGCATGCCCCATTTGCTGGCCGCGTACGCCCCGAGCCCGAACTCGGGCATCATGCCGGCGGCCGAGGCGATGTTGAGGATCGCGCCGCCGCCCGCTTTGCGCATTGAGGACACCACGGCGCGGATCCCCAGGTACGTGCCGGTCAGGTTGATGTCGATCACCTGGCGCCAGGCCGCCGGCTCGGTCTGGGCGATCGATCCGAAGCGCACGATGGCCGCGTTGTTGACCAGTACGGAGACCGGGCCGAACGGCTCCTCGGCGGCGGTCACCGTCGCCGCCCAGTCCCGCTCGCTCGTCACGTCGAGGCGGGAGAAGATCGCTTGATCGCCGAGCTCGTCGGCGAGCGTGCGCCCCTCCTGCTCGAGTACATCTGCGATCACAACGTTTGCGCCCTCGGTGACGAAGCCTCGCGCGTGGCTGGCGCCCATTCCGCGTGCACCGCCCGTGACGATCACTGTCCGGTTATCGAAGCGTTTCATGACCTTATCTCCTTTGTGACACGGCTACTCGGGACAGGACAGGGGCCCAACGGGCCGGCCTTAACTGCTTGCCTCCGAAGCAGTACCGCTCGATGTGGGTGAGTGCGCCGGCGACGGTTTGCCGCTGAGTGCGCGTCGCAGGAGGGCTTCGGAGGCTGACATGTAGCGATCGATGTAGGTGGTGTCGATGCTTTGAGTGGGCAGGATCGGTCGGTCACCGCCCCGCAGCATTTCCAGGCCGGGTTTGCTGGCGAACATGAGCCCGGTCCGCCCTTCGAGTTCCGGGGTGAAAAGGATCGGCACGATTCGCTTCGCATAAGTCTCAGGGGATTGCGCCACGACGCCGATGGCGGCCTCGACCAGTTTGTGAGTGAGGCTGCCGTCGCCCAAGTAGTTGCTTCGGATGCCGGTTTTGACCAGGCCGGGGCCTAGGCCGAAGAATGCCGGTCCTGGGAACCTGTCCTTCGCGGCGAGGACGAGGACTTCGTTCCCGGCGACGGTGTTGGCGTGCGCTACCAGGGGTCGGTAGCTGTCCTCGGAGTTGAGGTCCTCAGGGTCTCCGAGCACTCCGTAGCCGGGGGATCCCATGACGAAAACACGCGGTTTGGGTGCACCGTCGGCACGTGCTTTCCCGAGTCTGGGGCTGAGACCTTGGAGTACCGCCAGGCGACTCAGGTAGCTGATCGCCACATCCCGCTCGACGTGTTCGCGCGTCTCTTCCCGTGTCTTGGCTGCGATGATTCCCGCGGTGAAGAGCGCCACGTCGAAGAGTTCCGCTGGGAAGTCGAGGCCCAAGCGAACAGCCGCTCTCATCAATGACAGGTCGGCTGCCACGAACGTCAGCCGGGCGGCCGGGTCGTCACGAAACGTACGCCCGACCACGGTGACTTCGGCACCTCGCGCCAGGGCTTGCTGCGCGATGGCTCGCCCGAGGCCGTTCGTCCCACCGATGATGGCCAGTCTTTTTGATGAGAGGTCGAGTCGCTCGATCGGCGTCGGTCGAATAGTCACGCTCGGGTCCGGAACTCCTCTCTTAGGAGCATTTCGCCTCCTGGGAGTTGTGGAATCGCTCGGAGCGGAGTTTTTTGATGCGTTCACGGATGTTCCCTTTCTTGTGCAGCAGCAGTGGCCGGTGTGGTGGGCGTGTCCGACGTAGTAGCCGCAGAGGTGAATGCTGTTCTTTTTCAATGGCGTCCCGTCGAGTGTCATGTCGGGAGAGCCGCGCTCGCATCCGCCACTGCACAGTGCGACTGGCCAGTCGTGGCCTGGTCGCGCCGGCACGGGCAGGCGCGGTTAGAGCGGCCGGACGGTGGTCGGGTCGCCGGGCAGGACGCGGTCGAGCTGGTTGCGCGAGCTGATGTCGAGCTTGGTAAAAATCTTGCGCAAGTGGTACTGGACCGTGCGCGGACTGATGAACAGCCGGGTGCCGATCTCCGGGTTGGACAGGCCGTCGCGGGCCAGCCGGGCGATCAGGGCCTCTTGAGTGGTGAGCGCGGCGCTGGTCTCGACGGTGCGTTTGCGGGCGGTCTCGCCGGTGGCCAACAGCTCGCGGCGGGCCCGCTCGGCGAACGCCTCGATGCCCATGGTCGCCAGCATGTCGTGGGCGGTGCGCAGCTGTGCCCGCGCGTCGATGCGGCGGCGCTCGCGGCGCAGCCACTCGCCGTAGAGCAGATGGCCGCGGGCCAGCTCGACGCGCACGCGGGTACGGCCCAGCCGCGCGATCGACTCGCGGTAGAGACTCTCGGCCGCCTTGCCCTCGCCCAGCAGGGCGCGGACGCGGGCTTCGATCCCCAGCGCCCACTCGGTGGGCCTCACCCGCGTGCGTTCGGACAACCACTCGAGTGCGGCCCGGACGAGCGCTACATCCCCAGTCCTCGAGGCCGCCTCGGCCAGCTCGGGCACGACAAAGGGCCCATACCCCACGTGGTCACGCTCGAAGACTTGCCAGGCGGCGTCACGCGCGACGTCGTGGCGACCGAGCCCGTTGGAGAGCACCGAGCTCGCATAGGTCGCGGAGATGACGCCCAGACCGCCTGCGGCCGCCTCCTGCAGATGGTCTCGATCAGCTCAGAGGCCTCCGCCTCCCGGCCGCGCCAGGCCGCGAGGATCATCTCCATGTACACAACCGGCGGGTTCCCGGTCGCCTCCGCGATCAGGCGATCTTCTTCGAGCAGCTGCGCCGCCGTGGTCAACTCGCCGGCG
>JAODNG010000557.1 GCA_025465385.1 Pseudonocardiales bacterium | reverse complement strand
GCCGCTCGCACCACGTTTGATTCCACGCGGCCAAGCACAGCTCTCAGCCTAAGACTGTTTTCCGTGAGAGGTGGAGCCGCCTAAGGGAATCGAACCTTTGACCTGCTCATTACGAGTCCGTCCATTGATCGTCTCCAGAGGTCCGAAGCCGTATTTACCAGAGCTGGTCTATCACCGCGGATGGCTGCGGACGGACATGCACAAGACTAAACTGCAACCCTCTGTGCAACCCTCGCGTCTTGACTTATGGATTCGAACCAGCAAACCTGCGGTTCAAGATCGAACCGTCCGGCTGGTCCCGGACATTTCGCGCTAGCCACCGCAGCGCAACCTCGAAGGGAGCACAGTGACCGCTGACCAGTTGGAACAGGACGCGACCATCACCCGGTCGTCTTTCTGGCACCTGCCCGAACAGCGGTCATGTCGCACCAGCGGTGCAGGCCGAGACGCGCAAGTACGGAGGTTAGTGGGCGTGATCGAGGAGACCAGGCGCCGCGAGGGCGCGGTTGACCCGCGGACGTTGGCCCGTGGAGACCTGCGACGGCCCGGTCCTCAACGATTTGGGGCACTCTAGCGGGGATATCCCTTTTAGTCAGGCTGCTCAATGCTTGGGGATTACTGCTGACAGGAGGGCCCCCGTAACCTGAGAAGTGATGTCGCCGGAACTGCTGCTGCCACCGCCGCCACTGCTGGGGTCGGTGGCTGTGACGAACATCGACAAGACGGTACGCGCCGGCAGCATCTCGACGTGCTGCCCATACAGCTCGGCGAAATCCAGTGTATTAGACATCAAATCCCCCCAGGAAAGGTTGCTGATTTAGCACCACCACCATGCCTAGCCGTGACGTCACGCGTCAATCGGTAGTCGATACGTAACTCTTCAGGGCCGTCTTCCGGTCAGCTTGTCAGACACGAACAGCTGCCCAATCCGCAGACAGATCAAACGTCCGTCGCGACACCGCCGGTCCACGTACAGTGGTTCGTGGAACGACCTCCACGGCGACCCAGTCACCAGTTGCGTGATGTCTGCCCGCGCCGTGCTGGACACCCGACGACACACCGGGCAGGGCAGGGTCAAGCGTTAGCCGAGCAAGCCGCATGTGACCGCGACGCTGGATGCGGGCTGCAGCAGGCGCATGGGGATCGAGGAGATGAAGGCCAAACCCGCGCCCTTTCGCCGCCAACGCGTTCACCCACATCGGTGACGGCGCCCACCTTCCTATCGCTAGGCGAGTTTCAATACACAGCCGGAAGCTTCTGGGAAGTTGGGATTGGCACGAGCTACGTGTAGACCCACGAATTGTCTGGTCGGCCACTCCAAGGGAAGCACCCGTAGGACTTCGTTGGGAGTACGTGGATCCAGATACAGGGGATGTGCGCATCTGGTGGCAAATCCAGCGCATTAAATGGCGGCATGGTTGTGCCAATACATATGAAATATGGAACTAGACTGCACCGTAAGCCGTGTAAGCGGGATTGCATGAGACAAAGACGAAGCGCCTGAAGCCTTGTCCTTTTCAATGCACACGTCATGCTAGTAGCTGTCCGAAGCGGCACGGTGGCGGGCTGATATTCCGTCCGCTGAAGGGAAGAGTTGGCGTATTGTTCGACTTCCTTGTACGGTCCTGTCATTACTTCGAGAGCATAAGGCAGTGCAGGATCGGGACCGTGCGACTCTTGGCGCGGCCTGGACAGACCATGATCTCGTCTTCTGTCAGCAGGATGGTCGACCCATCGATCCCCGCCGAGACTGGGCTCAGTGGGGGGCCATCGTCGACGCGGCGGGGCTCCCGCACCCACGACTTCACGATGGTCGCCACACGGCAGGCACCTTGCTAATTGATCAAGACGTGCACTTGCGGGTCGTTCATGAGATCTTGGGCCACACCGACATTCGGGTCACTCAGAGGTACACCCACGTCAGCACCGCTGCTGCTCGTGACGCTGCCGATCGAGTCGGGGTCGCGTTGTGGTCCGAGGGCTGACCGACACGAATTGCAACCCTCGCCTGACCTGGGCGGACCCTGATCAACGAATCCGCCCAGATCAGTCGGTGGAGCCGCCTGTCCGAATCGAACCGACGACCTGCTCATTACGAGGAGGCCTTACCACGCCTGCTACGACGTCTACCAGCGACAACAGTTCCAGTTCTCACACCTTTGGATGCAATAGCGGCACCGTTAGACTTGAGTTCGCCCACGTTTGATCCACGCGAATGTTCAGCAAACTCGACACCGTCGGGGCGCGTTGCTATCGAGATCCCGCTTCGGCATGTGCACCGAACGCGGAGCCCACCAGGCCTTGCTGGGTGTGCATCGGGTCTGCTGGTGCGGTGGATCCGCGCCCGTCGAGCTCTCGGAGCTGTGAGTCCAGGTAGGTCTTCAACCGGGTCCGGTACCCGCGCTCGAACGTGCGCAGTTCATTGATCTCCTTCTCCAGGACGCCCTTCTCCCGACACAGCCCCGCAATGATCTCGGTGTGCTTAGCCGCAGCGTCGCGTTCCAGTGACACAGCCTTGTCCCGGGACTGCCGCTCCAGAGTCTCCGCTTTGGTCCGGGCCTCGTTGAGCATGGTCTCGGATCGGGTCCTGGCCTCGGTGACCATGCCCTCGGCCTTCGCTCTCGCCTCGGAGAGCAGCTGCTCGGACTTGGTTCGGGCGTGGCCCAACATCCCGTCGGCTTCGGCCTTGGCCTCACCGGTCAACCAGTCTGCCATCTCCTGGGCCAAGTCCAGCACCCTGGCAGCGTGCACGTTGTGATCACCGCCGGGCGAGGTTTGCTCCCTTAACAGCGGCGATAACGGGCCAAGCGACTCCGCAGGATGCCGCTCACCTTCGGTGTCGACCGGCGCAGCGAGCTGCGGTTGATCGAGCGGCTCAACCCGGGTGCGGAGATCAGTGTTCTCCTGGATCAACCGAGCCAGCTCGGCCTCAATAAGGTCGAGGAAGGCATCGACCTCGTCCTCGTCGTAGCCCCGCTTGCCCAGCGGCGGCCTACTAAACGCGACGTTGGCAACGTCAGCGGGCATCAACGGCATCGGATCACCTCACGCACTCCTCACCTGGCGCCTTGGCCTGGTGTATCGGTCTAGCCTCTCAACCCCTTGAGCCCGACGGCCGCTACGGTCTCGGATCCACCACGAGCCCAGCGGTAGGAATACCGCGAGCAACGGAAACCTAATGGACAACCCCAGCACCGTCTCCGACGCGGCAGGGGCCTGCCCGCTGGAGTGATCGTGCGCCGCATCATCCTCATTCCGAGGAGGAGTCACTGCCGGCATGATCGTCATCGAACCATGGGAACGGAGCATCTGCCGGCGTCGCGGGTCGAGGTTCGCTGCGCTGGTCCGGTCGCGGGCCACTTCCGTGTCGCCGGTGCGCACCGTGACCATCTGCCACCTTGCCCCGCGCTGCGGAGTGGCGGCTGGAACCGGGCAGCGCCGGGGAGCTGCCGGCGGCGTGTGCCGGTGCTTGCCGCACGGGAGCTACCAGCGAACGACCCGCTCGCGGTCCCCACACCGCGACCGCCCGTTGCCCCTCGCCTGCGGGCTGACCCGCCGGGTATGTCGGCACGAGATGGTGCTGGTTTGCGTCAAGATCAGTCGCTGGACCTGGTCCGAACACCACCGCCGGAACCGGCTCGACAACCAGCACACGGTGTTCGCCGGGGCGACCGACCAGTTGCGGGTCAGCCCCGGTGGCCGGGACATCGGCGTTGATTCGCTCGCCACGCAACTGGTCATAAATCGG
>JAODNG010000554.1 GCA_025465385.1 Pseudonocardiales bacterium | reverse complement strand
CGTTGACTATCGACGATGGACCGGACCCGCTGTGGACGCCGCTGATGCTCGACCTACTTCACCGCGCCGGGGTGCGGGCGACCTTCTCGTTGATTGGTGTCCAGGCACGTGCTTATCCCGGTTTGGTGAAGAGAATCCTCGCCGAAGGTCACGGTGTGACCAACCACAGCATGACCCATCCAGAACCGTTCAGCCGTGGTAACTCCGCGACGATTCGCCAGCAGATCACCGACGCACAGTCAGCCATCACCGATGCGGGCGGGGTGGCACCGAAACTGTTTCGGGCACCCGGCGGGGACTGGTCGGCGGTGGTTCTCTCGGCGGTGCAGGACCTGCAGATGGTCGCCTTGGGCTGGGACATCGACCCCCGGGACTGGTCACGGCCAGGTACAGGGTCGGTCAGCAGCCGGCTGCTCGCCGCACGACCAGGCGACATTCTGCTGTGCCACGACGGCGGCGGCAATCGTGCGCAAACTCTCGAGTCGTTGCGCACCGTGCTGCCAATACTAAAGGGCCGTGGCCTGCAGTTCGTCACCCTGTAGGGCCGCCGTTAAGATCAAAGATGCTGGCCTGCTCCCAAACACTCGCACCACAACGCAACCGGTCACGGTGTGATCGGGTCGCACTGGGGCCCCAGCCGGTGGGGGGAATAGCTAAGTAAGGTTGGTGGACGTCAGGCTGGGCGTCGTCGAGGCGCCATGGGCTGGGGCCGCAGGCAGGAGGGGGTGGGGCACCGTGCGCGGTGAGCCTCCTAGTCATAGCGGCGCGGCCGCCACGGTGATGATCTGTGGCATTTCCGCCGCGCCGCGGGTGTTGCCGGTTCCCGTCTCCCGCCCGGAGGCCACCGCGTCGTAGTGGCCAGCTGGGCGATCTTCCCGTGCGAGGTCATCATGCCCAGTGCTCGCTGGCCGCTGCCGCGCCTGCCGCTACCCACCGCGGACGCGTTGCACCGCGCGATCCGCTCGCAGCGCGCGACGGCGACGCGGACGGTACGCGAATCGATCGTGTCCTTGGCTGGGTTGCTGGGTGAGCGGGTGCTCAACCAGGCCGGTCAGGAGGTCGGCCGGGTGGTGGATGTGGTGGCTCGCCTTTACGGCGATGAGCGCTATCCCCCGGTGACCGGGTTGGTGGTGAGGGTGGGCCGGCGCCGTGCATTCCTCGACGCCTCGGCTATCGCGGCGGTCGAGCACGGCAAGGTCACGCTACGGACGGCTCGGCTGGACCTGCGCGATTACGTGCGGCGCCCGGGTGAGGTGCTGTTGGCGCGGGACGTGCTGGATCACCAGTTGGTGGACGTGGAGGGGGTGCAGGTGATCCGGGCGGCGGATTTGTATTTGGCCCCGGTCGCCGGCCAGATTCGTTTGGTGGGGGTGGATGTCAGTGTGCAGTCGCTGCTGCGGAGGTTGGGTCCCAAACGGCTGCGCGCTCGCCCGACGCCGGACAAGGTGATCGACTGGGAGGCGGTGGCGCCCTTTGGTGAGCAGTCCACCCAGGGACCATCGACGGTGCGGTTGCGGGCCCGGCAGGAGGCGTTGCACCGGCTGCGTCCGGGCGAGTTGGCGGATCTGTTGGAGGATTTGGGCCGGCCGGGTCGCCAGGAGTTGCTGGCCAGCCTGGAGCCGGAGACGGCGGCAGATGCGTTGGAGGAGATGGACCCCGACGAGCTGGAGGGGTTGCTGCGGGAGTCGAGTCCACAGCGGGCGGCTGAGTTGGTGGCGGCGATGGAACCCGACGAAGCCGTCGATGCGCTACGGGATTTGAGGGGCCAGGAGCGCCAGGAGCTGCTGGAGCGGATGCCACCGCCGATCCGTCAACGGCTCGCTGGGCTGCTGGACTACCCGGAGGATCGAGCTGGCGGGTTCATGACCACGGTGCTGGTCACGGCCAGCGAGCATTACACGGTCGGTGAGATCCGGGCCCGACTGGGCCAGCAGGCCGAGCACCGCAACGAAATCGACGCGGTGGCGCTGTGCGACGACCAGGGTCGGGTGCTCGCTGATGTTCCGCTGTTCGATTTGCTCATCGCCCCCACCGAGCGGCGCCTCGGGGCGCTGGACACGCTGGCCAGCCCAGTGGTGGTGGAACCACAGGCCGATGTGAGTGAGGTGGCCGCGGCGCTGGTGGAATCCCGCCGTTCCTCGCTGCTGGTAGTTGACCAGGACGGCCACCCGCTGGGGCGCATCTTGGCTGATGACGTCCTCGACGCGCTGACCCCCGAAACCGGTCGACTGCACTTCCCCAGGTTGCTGCGATGAGCCGTCCCCAGCCCACCCACTCCGGACCACTCGGTCCGGGCGACACCCGCACCGACGCGACCGGATCCCGGGCCGCCCCGGTGCTCGCTGATGGCTCACCGCACCGGCCGGGCCGGCGGTGGTGGCAGCGGTTGCGCCGTAGCCCGATGTTCGCCTACCTGGCTATCGCCGGCCCCGGGCTGATCGCGGCCAACGCCGGAAACGATGCCGCGGGCATCGCCACCTACTCCTCGGCCGGCGCCCAATTCGTCTACCGCACATTGTTCTTCATGGTGCTTGTCACCGTCGCCCTGGTACTGGTGCAAGAGATGGCCATCCGGTTGGGCACCTACACCGGCAAGGGCCTCGCGGCGCTGATCCGCGAACAGTTCAGCCTGCGGCTGACCGCCCTGGCGCTGGTGTGCGTCCTGCTGGCCAACACCGGGCTGGTAGTCAGTGAGTTCGCCGGCATCGGCGCCGCCTTCGAGCTGGTCGGGGTTTCGCGCTACCTCGCCATCCCGATCTTCGCGGGGCTGATCTGGGCGTTGGTGCTCTTCGGCTCCTACCGCTACGCCGAGCGGATCTTCCTGGTGTTCTCCCTGGCCTTCCTGGCCTACCCGGTCGCCGCGCTGCTCAGCCACCCTCACTGGAGCGAGGTCGGCGCCAACCTGGTGTGGCCGCACTTCATCGCCAGCCGCGAGTTCGTACTGCTGGGCGTCGCGCTGATCGGCACCACGGTCAGCCCCTACATGCAGCTCTACGCCGCCGCCGGTGTCGTCGACCGCGGCGCTACTCCCGACAACTACCGAAGCACCCGGATAGACGCGATCACCGGTGCGGTGTTCGCCTGCCTCATCTCCATCACAATCATCATCGCCACCGCGGCCACCATCGGCGGCCAGGGACCCCTGGACTCAGCCGAACAAGCTGCCCAAGCCCTGCGCCCAGTCGCCGGCACCGGTGCCGAGCTGCTGTTCGCTATCGGGCTGCTCGGCGCCAGCGCGCTGGCCGGTGCCGTGGTCCCCCTATCCAGCGCCTATGCGATCAGCGAAGCCATCGGCGTCGAGCGCTCCGTGTCCCGCCGCTTCCGGGAGGCCCCCTGTTCCTGGGCCTGTTCACTGTCCAAGTCATCCTCGGTGCGGCCTGCGCACTCACCCCGGTCAACCTGATCAAGCTCCTGATCGGCACCCAGATCCTCCAAGGCATCGTGGCCCCGATCCTGCTCACCTACATCCTCATCCTGGCCAACCGGCGCAGTGTCCTGGGCCCAGCAGCCAACGGACCGCTCTTCCGCGCCGGCGCCACCATCGCTATCACCGCACTCGCCGGCATGTCCCTGCTACTGGTCGGCCAAACCCTGCTTGGCTTCCTCGGAGGGGGCTAAACCGGCCTGCCTCCAGCACGGGCTGGGCTTGCCGCCGAGTCGCAACGGGTAGCTAACAGAGTGCTCGCCATGGTTCTGGCCCTAGTCGCTGCGGTGCTCAACTCCTGCGCATCGGTGCTGCAGCGCCGCGCGGGTGCTGATGAGCCCGACGAGCGCGCGTTCTCCCTGCGACTGCTGCTGGATTTGGTGACCCGGCCGGTGTGGCTGGCTGGTATCGCAGCGATGCTGGTGGGGTTCCTCGTGCAAGCCACCGCATTGACACTGGGCGACATCATGGTGGTGCAGCCGCTGCTCATCGCCGAGTTGCCGTGCACGTTGCTGCTGGCCGCTGCGGTATTCCACACCCGACTGCGCGCCTGGGAGTGGACCGCGGTGGGCCTGCTCGCCGTCGGCCTCGCCGCCTTCCTGGTCTGCCTCGGTTCCTCCAGCGGCGGGGCGGCCACCGCCGGGTTGACTGCCTGGCTAATAGGCCTAGCGGTGACCCTGGGCTTGGCCGGCGCGCTTGTCGCCGTTGGTTACTACAGTCACGGGACGCGCCGCGCCGGATGGCTTGGGATCGCCACCGGCATCGTCTTCGGGCTCACCGCGGTGCTCGTCGCGGGCGTGGGTGCGGCGTACCGCAACGGCCTGGTCGGGGTGCTCACCGCGTGGCAGACCTGGGCGCTGGTGATACTGGGCCCGCTGTCGTTCTTTCTGCTGCAGAATGCGCTGCAAGCTGGGGATCTGGTGGCCTCGCAGCCCGGGCTGACACTGGCCGACCCGGTCGTCGCGGTGGTGTGGGGGCTGACCGTCTTCGGCGAACACGCCCGCGGCGGGCTTTGGTTGGTGGGCACCTTCCTTGGCGCTGGCCTGCTCATAGTAGGCAGTCTGATGTTGGTCCGGTCCCCGCTGCTACATGATGATCAACGCGGAGAGCACCGCAGTGAGCGGCCCAGCGAACGGCGCGCGGCTATGGGTTGAGGGGTACGCGTGGTCGCGGGTCGATCCGGACAGCGCGCGGGCGGGCTTTGCTCGGGTTACGGTCGAGAAAGTGCGAATCCTGAGCCACGGACGCGGCTGAGTGTCGTCGACGGGGGACCGCTCGCGACGTTTGCGGTTAGTAGCCGGAGAATAGGCGCTGTACAGCGGCGACGTGGGCGGTGTTGCCGTGCGAGCGAAGCCGGAAGAACGGGGTTGCCTTGCGCCCCCACACAAGCAGTAGACGCGCCGCCGGGTCAGCGGAAAGGACTTCCTGACCATCTTGGGGTAACACCGCGAGCGTCGCGTTGCCGTGGCCCATCTCAACCAACAGGTCATCATGATCGCCGGATCGGATCCGGGCCGAGAGCACCACCGCACCGGCACCCTGTGCGAGTCCACGCCGGCACAAGGGTTCCCCGACAAAGTGCACCGCGTGTTCGAGCAATTCCTGTTGCCCCAGCAGTGTGGCGCTTTCGTGGTCATCGCCGACGAGGTCCCACCGGTGCACAGCGTCCTCGCTGCGCATGTGGGTCAAGAAGCCAGCGAGCCGGACGGTTCGCCCCGCCCACCTCAGGGTGGAATCGCCGTGTTCGTCGAGGGCTTCGGCTACTGATTCGCGCATCGCCGCCTCCTCCCGCTCCAACAGTGCCAGCAACTCGCCATGGTCGAGCTCCCGTAGCGGCGCCTCACGTTCGTCCCAGTCACGGGTGCGATCGACCGGCTGCCCAGCCGCGAAGCCTTCGACGTGACGGCGGACCTCTTGATAGTTTCCGGTGATGTGCGCGGCCACGTGATGGGCCGACCATCCTGGGCATGACGTCATGGGCGTTGGGCCGAGCTGCTCCAGCGCCGTGAGGATCTGCTCCGCTTCTACCGGTCTTTTCGCTGACATGACTGCTCCCAGCGTCTTGTTGCTTGCATGCCGAAATTTCAACTCGTGCCTTGTTCGGGGGTTCAGCCGGTGGAATCTCCAGCGCTTGTACGGGTGGTAGCCGTGGGCGGCCAGGCGATGTCGAAGTGGTCGCGTAGGCCCCTAACCCCGCGCTCGCTGACTCGCAGCGCACGGTGGGTCGGGGCGGGTGTGACCCAACCCGCGGACTCGAAGCCGTTAAGAACCGCCGTCCCGAGCGCGCCGGCAATGTGGTGGCGCTGCTCGGTCCAGTCGATGCAACAGCGCACCGCTCCCAGCGCTGGCGGCAGCACCAAGCCCATCGCCGAGAGGTCGCGATGCCCCTGTGTGGTGATCGAGTAGTCAGCCTCATCGCTGACCCTGCCAGCTATCCGGTCCCCGCGCACGGCGCCCAGATTCGGTGTGCCGTCCGGTCCCTCGATGAAGCCGCGCTCGCGTAGCGCGTCGGTCACCGCGACTCCCAGCCGCCCGCCAATGTGGTCATAGCAGCGCCTGGCCAGTCGTAGTGCCTGCGCCCGGGTGCCTGCGCGTAGTGAGCGCACCGGCTGGGTCGGGGCGAGCCGTCCGATGATCTCGACCAGCCGGGCGACCTCCGGGCCGCGTAGCTGGTAATAGCGGTACCGTCCGGTCGGCAGCACCTCGATCAAACCGCGTTCGGCAAGTTTCCGCAGGTGCCCGCTCGCCGTCGAGGCGCGCACGCCGGCCTCGGACGCCAGCACGCTGGCCGGTAGCGCCCGCCCGTCAGCCAGCGCGAGCAAGATCCGACACCGCCCACGGTCGGCGAGCAACTGCCCCACCGCGGCCATGTCGACGTCCCCATCGCCTGCCATGACACCGACCCTAGAACGACGACACTTCGGCGCTGACCGAAGTGCGTAGTCACCGGCCGTTGTAGCCATTCGCTCATGGCCGACATCCAGGTTATCGATCATCTCGGGAAGCTCGAAGAGAATGCCGTGAGAGTCCGGCGCGGTATCGAGAACGGCGCGCAGAAGATGTCCTCGGCCGCCCCCGATGTCGGCGATGGTGCCTAGCCCCGAGAAGTCGTAGGTGTCGAGGACCGCGGCAATCTCGGCGCCCGCCTTCGCGGTCATGGCCCGGCCGAAGATATCCGCCTCCCGGGGATGTGCCTGGAGGTAGGCCCAGACCCCTTTGGGTTCCAGAGTTTCGAGGCCAGGGCTCCCGTTTCGGACAGAGTGCTCGAGTTCGGTCAGGCTCTCCCAGATCAACGGCAGCCCCATCATCTGGGAGAAGGCCCGCATTGACATGGGATGGTCGGTGCGGAGCAGCCGCGATGAGACCGTGTGCCCGTAGCCGCCGTCTAGTTTCTGGAAGACTCCGTGCGCTGCGAGCAGGCGCAGCACGCGGTCCAGCGCATCGGCCTTGACTGCGCAGGAATCGGCCAGGTAGGTGACCGGTACGGGCCATCTGCAATGCGGTCGGCAACGCCGAGGTCGGCGACGAGATGGAGGCACCTTGCCGCGACGCCGGCGGTGGACAGCCTCCAGACGGTCTCGTGCGGCTGCTCAGCCATCGTCATTTTTCCCTTATGTTGGCCAGGCCGCGCTGCAGGTCTTCCTGATTCATCACTGGGATGAACTCGACTTTCGACTGGAGCTCCTGAAATAGCGGCTCGGCAATCACCGGAATCAGCGCCGGGTCGTCCAGATAGAAGAAAATGTAGGCAGTGCGTGTTCCACCCTCGGTGCCGAAATAAGCAGCCTCGGGACGGAGCTGCTCCCCGAGTGACTGGTTCATCTCTG
>JAODNG010000340.1 GCA_025465385.1 Pseudonocardiales bacterium | reverse complement strand
CCGGCGTCCGCGGCGGGATCGTCCGACAGCGAGATGAAGGTGCTGTGGTTTGACGACGAGGCCACCGGCGCGCTGGTACTCGAGCTGCGCACTACCGACCGGATCGGTTTGCTGCACCGGGTAGCCGCGGCGGTGGAGAGCAATTCAGTCACCATCCGGTGGGCGCGGGCCGTCACCATGGGCGGATCGGCAGTGGACTCGTTCTGCCTTACTGTCCCCGGTGGTCATAGTGCCCCCGATGGTCACGCCGCACTGCGACCCGAGGCGCGCGAGCGGATCGAACGCGCGGTGCTCAGGGCGGCTCGGTGAGACCGGGGCTACCATCCGGCGACATGCACGGAACCCGGGATGAGGCCGTTCCCTTACCCCCGCCCTTCGAGATCGTGTTGCGTGGATTTCACCGTCAGCAGGTTGTTGACCACGTCACCGCTCTCAAAGCTCGCGTTGCCAGCATCGGGACCGAACGCGACGTTGCGCTGCAGCGGGCCGGCGACCTCAACGAGCAAGTAGAAACGCTGCGTCGGGAAGCGGCGGAGGCGACCAAGCAGCTAGATCGGCTGCGGCGGGAAGCCTCGGAGACCGCCACTGAGCTGGATCGCCTGCAGCGGTCCCCGCTGACCGCGGCGACCGGGCGGATCCAGCGGATGCTGCAGATAGCCGAGGACGAGGCAGCCGAGCTGACGGCTGCCACCGAGCACGAGACCACCTCACTGCGGGAGAGCGCGCGGGCCGAGGCCGATCGGCTGCTGACCGAAGCCAGACAGCGATGCGAGCGTTTGGAGGCGGAGTCCAACGCCCGGCGCCAGGCCATGGAAGCTGAATCCGCAGCCCGACACCAGCGGGCGGAGGAGCAGGCCGAGCGGGACATCGCCAGGCGCGAGTCCGAGACCGACGCCTGGATTCGCGATTATCAGACCCACAGCGTCGCCGCGCTGCATCTGATCATGCGGATGGCGGGCGAGCGGCTGAGCAATCGAGTGCTGAAGGTCACACGGCAGGTGGCCGCGGCCAGGCAGCTGCGTTCCGAGGTCACCGATCAGCTGTCCGAGGTGCACCGCCTGCTTGTCGACGCACTCGGCGTGGCCGATCAGCTCACCCCCGCTGAGCAGGCCGAGCTAGTTGAGCAGACCGAGCTAGCTGAGCAGGCCGAGCTGGCTGACCAAGCCGGGCTAGCTGAGCAGGCCGGGCAGACCAATGGCGCTGAGCCCCCGGCTGCTACACCCGCGCCCGAGCATCGGCCTCGGCAGTCAGATCAGGCCACGGCCAGATTCGGTTTACATCCGTAATCGGCGTCGTAGTGCGTGTCCGTCGAGCTCAGCGTCACCGCCAGATCAAGTAGTCCTACCTAGTCGAGATTGCGGGTATTCACGCTCCCTGGTGCGGGCTGGTTTCGGCAGGCTGATCGGGTGGCTCGGCGCAGAGGTCGGGCGGACGCCAGCTTGCTGCCCTGGCCGGAGACTCGGGCGGCGGCTATGCCGTGCCGACCGTAAGAGCCCATGCCGGACCGCCGGCGCAACCCGGGGTGGGGCCTGGGACGCCGGCGGTTGCGGCTCTGGACGTCGGGCCAGGTCCGGCCTGCTGCTCGACGCGGCTACGCTGGCGTTCAGCAGTCAGACTCCGGGGCTACCACCCCGCCGGATCCCAAGGGAGTGCGACCGGCGTGTTCGACACCCTCTCCGACCGGCTCACGTCAGCGTTGGCCGGTCTGCGCGGCAAGGGCAGGCTTTCCGATGCCGACATCGATGCCACCGCCCGCGAGATCCGCATCGCGCTGTTGGAGGCGGATGTCGCGCTGCCGGTGGTCCGCCAGTTCGTCGCGCAGATCAAGGAGCGCGCCAAAGGCTCGGAGGTCTCTGGGGCGCTGAATCCCGCCCAGCAGGTCATAAAGATCGTCAACGAGGAGCTCATCGGCATCCTGGGTGGCGCCACCCGACGTCTTGAACTGGCCAAGGTGTCCCCAACTGTGATCATGCTGGCCGGCTTGCAGGGTTCCGGAAAGACGACGCTGGCCGGCAAGCTAGCCCTTTGGCTGCGCAGCCAGGGCCATACCCCGCTGCTCGTCGCCGCGGACCTGCAGCGACCCAACGCGGTCACCCAGTTGCAGATTGTGGGCCAACAGGCCGGGGTGCAGGTGTACGCCCCGGAGCCAGGCAACGGTGTCGGCGACCCGGTCGACGTATCCCGCCGTGGGGTAGCCGAGGCCCGGGCTCGCCAGTACGACATCGTCGTGGTGGACACCGCCGGACGGTTGGGTATCGACGCCGAGATGATGCGCCAAGCCGTTGATATCCGCGATGCGGTGCGCCCCAACGAGATCCTGTTCGTCATCGACGCCATGATCGGCCAAGACGCGGTGTCCACCTCCGAGGCGTTCCGCGACGGCGTCGGCTTCAGCGGCGTCGTACTGACCAAGCTCGATGGTGACGCGCGCGGTGGCGCCGCGCTGTCGGTGCGGCAAGTCACCGGTGCGCCGATCCTGTTCGCCTCCAACGGGGAGAGGCTGGAGGACTTCGATGTCTTCCATCCGGACCGGATGGCCAGCCGGATCCTGGGCATGGGAGATCTGCTCACCCTGATCGAGCAGGCCGAGCAGGCCTTCGATGCGGAGCAGGCCGAGCAGACCGCCGCCAAGATCGGCAGCGGCGAGCTGACCCTGGAAGACTTCCTCGAGCAGATGCAGGCCATCCGCAAGATGGGCCCGATCGCCAACCTGCTCGGGATGCTGCCCGGCGCGGCGGGGATGAAAGAGCAGCTCGCCCAGGTAGACGACAAGCAGCTGGACCGGCTTCAAGCCATCATCCGGGGCATGACACCCGCCGAAAGGGCCGATCCGAAAATCATCAACGCGTCCCGGCGCCAGCGCATCGCCCGGGGTTCCGGAGTGGCGGTCAGCGAGGTGAACCAGCTGGTAGAGCGATTCTTCGAAGCTCGCAAGATGATGCAACAGATGGCCGGCCGGTTCGGCTTCGGGGCCGGACCCGGTCGCCGCGGCCGCAAGGGACGCAAAGGCGGTAAGAAGGGCAAGGGACGGGGCCCGACGCCGCCTCGGACGCCCAGGGGCCTGCCCGGTGGCCTGCCGGCAGGGCTACCAGGAGGGTTGCCCCCGGGGATGCCCGACCTGTCCGAGCTGTCCGGTCTGGACCAGCTTCCGCCCGGTTTCGACCCGTCGAAGCTGAGGTTTCCCAAGAAGTGAGCCTGCCTCCGGCAGCGGCCCCGATGCACCTGCGCGGGGTCCTGCTTCCAGCTGGTGAACCCGGTGACCTGTGGGTCGCCAATGGGGTGATCTGTGCCGAGCCGGTTCCAGGTGCGGTCACTGTCTGCGACGGCGGCTACGTACTTCCCGGCCTGGTCGACGCTCACTGTCACATCGGTATCGGCGCCCGGGGGCCGGCGACCCTCGCCGACGCCGCGGATCAGGCCGCCACCGACCGCGACGCTGGCACCCTGCTGATCCGGGATTGCGGATCGCCGATCGACTCGCGCCCGTTGCAGGCCCGCGACGACCTGCCGCGGATCATCAGGGCCGGTCGGCACCTAGCCCGGCCGAAGCGTTACATCCCGGCTCTCGGCGTGGAGCTCGACGATCCCGCGCTCCTTGCGCAGGCCGTGGTTGAGCAGGCGGCGGCTGGGGATGGCTGGGTCAAGCTGGTCGGTGACTGGATCGACCGCGAAAGCGGTGAGCTTGCCCCGCTGTGGCCCGATCATGTACTGGTCGAGGCGGTCGCCGCCGGGCACGCCGCCGGGGCCAGGGTCACCGCGCACGTCTTCGGTGCCGAAGCGCTGCCGGGTTTGATCGCCGCGGGGATCGACTGCATCGAGCACGGCACCGGCCTATCCGCCGAGACCATCACCGAGATGGCCGCGCGTGGCACCGCGCTGGTGCCTACTTTGATCAACATCGAGACGTTCCCGGCGATCGCGCAGCGCGCCGGCAAGTATCCGCGTTATGCCACGCAGATTCGGACATTGCACGCCCGGGTGCAAGACAACATCGGGGCCGCCGTCGAGGCGGGAATCGCTATCTACGCCGGCAGCGACGCCGGCGGTGGAATCCAGCACGGCCGGCTGGTGGACGAGATTGCCGCGCTGCGGACGGTCGGGCTTACCGGTACGCAGGCGCTGGCGGCGGCGAGCTGGGCAGCCCGCGACTGGCTGGGCGTTCCCGGCCTGGTGCCTGGTGCGCCGGCGGACCTTCTCGTCACGCGCACTGACCCGCGACTGGACACGGACGCTCTGCGCACCCCCGTGTTGCTCATGTTGCGCGGGCGGGTGCTGTGACCACTGCCCTGCGTGATACCCGCCGCGGCTGGCTGATGCTCGTTTGCTTCCTGGTCGCGGAGGTCACCTTCCTGGCGGTCTCGGTGCTCGTCCTGGTGCCCTTCGCGCTGACGTTGCGGCACGGGACTGCGGGTACCCACCTGCCCGGCGGGGCACTGGTTGCTGCGCTCCTGGTGCCGACTGTGGCCGCTGGTGTGGTGGCGGCCACCGGTGCCGCGCTGCTCGCCCAGGGCAAGCTGCTGGAACGGTTACGCAATCAACTGTCGGTGCGGTGGCGGCTGCAAGACGCCGGCCTGGGGCTGGCTCTGGGCGTCGTGGGGTTGGTGGTCACCGTGCCGGCCTCGGCGTTGTGGGCGCGCTGGGTCGGCTATAGCCACGCGAATTCAGCGGTGGGGGAGGTGTTCGACGGTCTGCGGCTGCCTCTCGGACTGGGCTTGCTGCTCTTCTTCGCAGTGTGGTTGATCGCGCCGGTATGCGAGGAGGTGCTCTATCGCGGCGTGCTGTGGCGGGCGATGGAGTACTGGCGTTGGAACCGCTGGGTCATTTTCGGGTTAACCACCGTACTGTTCTCCTGCGCGCACTTGGAGTTGCTGCGTACCCCGCTACTGGTGGTGATCTCGCTGCCGATCGCGCTGGCCCGATTGCTCACTGGCAACCTACTGGGCAGCATTGTCGCCCATCAGGCGAACAACTTCCTGCCCGCGGTCGGACTTCTGCTGATCACCCAAGGCGTGCTATCCGGCTGAGTGGACGGGCGATACGCCAGCGGCCGGGACGGTCTGGCACAATGGGCGGCTGTTGTCGCGGCGGGTCCTCTCAGCGTGCCGCGGCCACTGACCTCGCGAGCGTCGTCGGTCCGTGCCCCCACCATGGGCCGTGCGCGCTCACCGTGAACCTCGCGCGTTGACAGGAGTAGCTCGACCCGTGGCTGTCAAGATCAAGCTCATGCGGCTCGGCAGAATTCGCCAGCCGTACTACCGGATCGTCGTCGCCGATGCCCGTACCCGCCGTAACGGCAAGGCGATCGAAACGATTGGCAAATACCACCCCAAAGAGCACCCCAGCGTGATCGAGGTCGACTCAGAGCGGGTGCAGTACTGGCTCGGTGTCGGGGCCCAACCCACCGACCCGGTCCAACACCTGCTCCAGATCACTGGGGACTGGCAGCGGTTCAACGGTCTGCCGGGTGCCGAGGGCACGTTGCAGCGAGCCGAGCCGAAGCCGGACAAGGCCGAGCTGTTCAACCGGGCGTTGGCCCAGGCCGGCGAGATGCCGACTACCGAGGCGACCACACCACGAAAGAAGTCAGGCCGCCAGGCCGACACCGGCCCAACCAGGGGTTCGCAGCCGGCTCCAGCCGCCGCGCCCGAGAAGGCACCAGATAGCGCGCCGGTCGCAGCCGACGATCGGGAGGACACTGCGACGGTCGCGGACGGCCAGGTGTGAGCATGCTGGCGGACGCACTCGAACACCTCGTGCGGGGAATCGTCGACAATCCCGACGACGTGCGCGTCCAGCTGGTGACCACACGGCGGGGCCGTACCCTCGAGGTGCACGTCCACCCCGATGACCTCGGCAAGGTGATCGGTCGGGGCGGGCGCACTGCCACGGCCTTGCGCACGGTGATGGGCGGTATCGGCGGGCGTGGGGTACGCGTCGACGTCGTCGATACCGACCGCTGAACACGTGGCTGAGGCGTCGATCGTGCAGCCGGGCACCGACCCTTCAGGGACGCAGTCCAAGCGGGTGGTTGGCCGGATCGGCAGACCGCATGGCCTGCGGGGAGAGGTTGTCGTGCAAGTTCGCACCGACTTCCCCGAGCAACGCTTCGTCGTCGGCGCGCAGCTCGGTGGTGATGCTGGGCGCACGATGACGGTGGAGGCCGTGCGCCCGCATAGTGGTGCGCTGCTCGTCCGATTCGCCGGCGTGGCCGATCGTGCTGCGGCAGCACAACTGAGCGGCGTCGTATTGACCGCTGACGTCACCGCACTGCCCGAGCTCGACGATCCCGACGAGTTCTACGACCACCAGCTCGAGGGCCTGACCGCGGTAGGGCCAGACGGCGCGGCGCTGGGAACGGTCCGTGAGGTCGTGCACGCTCCGGCCAGCGACCTGCTGGTGCTCGCGACCGACCACGGCGAGGCGCTGGTGCCCTTCGTGCGAGAGATCGTTCCCGAGGTCGACCTGGCCGGTGGCCGAGTGGTGCTCGACCCACCCCCCGGGTTGCTCGACTGAGGACAGCCGTGCGCATCCAGGTCATCACGATCTTTCCCGAGTACCTGACACCAGCTAGAGAGGCCCTGCTCGGCCGGGCCATCGACCGCAACCTGATCGACTTCTCGGTGCATGACCTGCGGGACTGGACCCACGATGTACACCGGTCGGTGGACGACGCGCCCTACGGTGGCGGACCCGGCATGGTGATGCGGCCGGACGTCTGGGGTGACGCGCTGGATGACGTACTCGCCGGCGAGCCGCCACCCCGGCTGGTGGTGCCCAGCCCCGCCGGACGGCCCTTCACCCAGCACTTGGCCGCCGAGTTGGC
>JAODNG010000498.1 GCA_025465385.1 Pseudonocardiales bacterium | reverse complement strand
TTCTAGATGAGGCGACCTGCCACCTGGACCCGGTCGCGGAGGAACGGGTGGAGCGAGTTCTGGCGGCCCGTGGTGGCACTCTGATCGTCGTCGCGCACCGGATCAGCTCCGCGCTGCGGGCGCAGCGGATAGTGCTGATGGACGGCGCCAACATGTTCGCGGGCACCCACGGGGAGCTGCTCGCGAATTCACCGCTGTACCGCGACCTGGTCGGCCTCTGGGATATCGGTCAGGGCCCGATGGTCACGGACACATTGGTCAAGGGAACGACGGGCCGGAGCCCACTGTAGTGGCTGCCGGCCCGCCGTTCCCATAACTGTCACCAGAACTGTTAGATCCAGCCTGCCTCGGCGGCGATGCGAATCGCATCGATCCGGGTGCGCGCCTCCAGCTTGGTCATCACACGCGAAAGGTAGTTGCACACCGTCCCGCGGCTGAGAAAGAGCCGTTGGGCGATCTCGGTCGGCGACGCCCCTCCCGAGGCCAGGTCGAGCACTGTGAGTTCCCGAGGGGTCAGAGGGCTGCCTGCCACACCGATTGCGGCAACCGCGAGGGCGGGGTCAATCGTCCGCTTTCCCTTGGCAACCTGGCGGATTGTGGCCAGCAGCCGCCGTGGCTGGGCGTCCTTGTCGACTGCACCAGCCACCGGCACATCCAGTGCCCGGCGGACCAAACCCGGCCGGTGCGCCGCGGCAAGCACGATCACTCGGCATTCGGGGAGCCGTTCGTGCAGCATCTGCGCGGTGGCAAGTACGTCCGATCCACCCTGATCGAGATCCAACACAGCGATATCGGGTTGGTGTCGGATCGCGGTGGGCACCACGCGGTCGCCCGCAGCCATTCCGGCCACCACCTCGATGTCATCCTCGCTGGACAGCACGGTGGCAAGTGCTCCACGTAACAGACTCATGTCGATAACCAGCAATACCCGAATCGGTTTCGTATCCGGACTCGGTATATGTGCTGAAGGGTGGACCGTCGCGTGAGACTCGTGGATACCGGTGTACTCAGCGCCCGCGGCAACGGTGCTAGCCGCGAGATTTCGCTGTGGCTGGTGTCGTGGAATCATGAGACGCGAACGAGGTCGGCTCGGTCGCGAAATGTGCATGGTCGCCAACGTGCTGCCATTGGGCTGTCCCCTCCCCAGGTGTCAGGGAAGAATGTGTGATCCACACCCATCCCTAGACGGTCGAACGCGCCCCGCTGCCCCCTACGGGTGACCCCGAGGGGCCACGCCTCAGGATCCCCGAAGGGACCCTGTACAGCTTGTCATCGCAAGCATGTCGCGTCGTGTTACATCGAGTACTGTCTGTCACCAACGTTACTGTGTGTGCATATTTCCTCCGATCCCGCCTGATCGTAGGGTGCGGGTTGTGGACCCAGCGCAGAATCTGCTCGCTGCTGATCGGGCGCACGTGTGGCACCCCTACGGGTCGATGCCGGGGCGAGTCGCGCCACTGGTGGTTCGCTCGGCGGCCGGGGTTCGACTGCAGCTGGCCGATGGCGCAGCCCTGCTGGATGGGATGTCGTCGTGGTGGGCGGCCATCCACGGCTACGCCCATCCGGTGCTCGATGCTGCGGTACGCGATCAGCTCCACCGAATGAGCCACGTGATGTTCGGAGGCCTGACCCATGAGCCTGCGGTCCAGCTGGCTTGCCGGCTGGTGGAAATCACGCCGGAGCCGTTGCAGCACGTGTTCTTCGCCGACTCGGGATCGGTGTCGGTGGAGGTCGCGATCAAGATGTGCCTCCAGTACTGGCGCTCGCGAGGGCGCCCCCACAAGCACCGGCTGCTCACCTGGCGCGGCGGATACCACGGTGACACCTTCGGTGCCATGAGCGTCTGCGATCCCGACGGTGGCATGCACTCGTTGTGGTCAGGAGTGCTGGCCCGGCAGGTGTTCGTGCCCCGGCCGCCGGTCGGTCTGGATCCGGCGTACGTACAGCTGCTGGCCGACACCGTAGAGCGACACGCTGACGAGCTGGCCGCGGTGATCGTCGAGCCCGTTGTGCAGGGCGCAGGCGGGATGTGCTTTCACGACCCGCGCTACTTGCACGTGCTGCGAGAGATCACTCTGGCCCACGACGTCCTGCTGATCTTCGATGAGATCGCCACCGGGTTCGGTCGCACCGGAGAGCTCTTCGCCGCCGGTCACGCCGGAGTCAGCCCGGACGTGATGTGCGTGGGCAAGGCGCTCACCGGCGGATACCTCACGATGGCCGCCGCGCTGTGCAGCGTGCAGGTGGCCGACGGTATCTCGGGGGGCGAGGTCCCGGTGCTCGCTCACGGGCCGACGTTCATGGCCAACCCGCTGGCGGCAGCGGTGGCATCGGCGTCGATCGACCTGCTGCTCGGGCAGGACTGGCGGACCGAAGTGCGGCGGCTGGAGGCGGGGTTACGGGCAGGGTTGGCGCCGGCGGCGGAGCTGCCGGGGGTGGCTGATGTCCGGGTGCTGGGCGCGATCGGGGTGGTAGAGCTCGACCACGACGTCGACCTCCCCGCCGCCACCGCCGCCGCGGTGGGGCAAGGTGTGTGGCTGCGCCCATTCCGCAATCTCGTATACACCATGCCGCCCTACGTCACCAACGACGATGACCTGGCGCAGATCGCTCGCGGGGTGCTCGCCGCGGTCGGCGCAGGCTGACCTGTAGCCGACGTGTCGACCGTGTGAACATCGTAGATAGTTCAGCCTATCCTCACCTGAATTTCAAACCGCGGCACTACCATCGACGGTGACGGGGAGAAACCAGGTTGTAACGGTCAATGACGTCCGCCGCCCCGGACCGGCCGGCGCTCGTCGGGGTATCGCAGCGCGCCGAT
>JAODNG010000495.1 GCA_025465385.1 Pseudonocardiales bacterium | reverse complement strand
ATCACCGTGTTGGCGTTCGGGATGGGTTTCCTGTTCGGCCAGCAGTGGATCGCCCTACCGCTGGGAGTTACGCTCGGCGGGCTCGGGGCGATATTCATCTTCGGGCGGCGCGTTCAACGCAATGTGTTCGCCAAGGCAGAGGGCCAGCCGGGCGCTGCGGCCTGGGCACTGGAGAATTTGCGCGGTGGGTGGAAGGTGACACCTGCGGTGGCGGGCACCACGCAACTCGACGCCGTGCACCGAGCCATTGGGCGCCCCGGAGTCGTGCTGGTCGCCGAGGGAGCGCCGCATCGGCTCAAGCCACTCCTGGCCCAGGAAAAGAAGCGAGTAGCGCGACTGATCGGTGACGTTCCGATCTATGACGTCACGGTGGGCAGCGGCGAAGACCAGGTTTCGCTGGCCAAACTGCCCCGGCATCTGGCCAAATTGCCGCGCAATGTAGACAAGGCACAGATCGCTGTGCTGGAGAACAAGCTGGCAATCCTTGCCACCCGTGGCGCTGCGATGCCCAAGGGACCAATGCCGCCGGGCGCCAAGATGCGCAACGTGCAGCGCGCCGTGCGCCGGCGCTGAAGGCTCAGCGAGTCCGCAGCACGACGGTTCCGGCCGCGCGGTCGTGCAAGCCGCGGCCGTCGACGTTGTACACCACCGGTGGAATCAACAGGCACAACAGAACAGTGCGGATCACCGCGGCACCGAAGCCGGCTCGGCGCCCGTCCAGCAGCGCCACCCGTAGTCCGGCCGCGGCGTGCCCAACGGTACGACCCGCGATCGCGATCGAGACCACGGTAACAACCGCAAACAGCGCCAGGGCCGAGAATGCCGGGTTCTTCGTGAGTAGTTGAGCCGCCACCGAGCAGGGCAGCCAGTCGATCACGATGGCCAGGATGCGGGGGCCGAACCCGGCTGCGGAGCCGGGTCCACGCTCGGGCAGTCCGAGCCGCTGACCGGGGTAGTCCACTCCATCAGTATCCGTAGTCGCGTTGCCCGGGAGTTGCTCGGCGGGGCCGGTCAGCCAGCTCTGGGTCCACCTACTCACTCGACTAGGGTATGCCGACGATGGGCTAGCGTTGCCCACCACCTGCCCTTTAACCTTGGCGAAACATCCAGGTAATGGTGGCGCAACACCGCCCTCTTAGGTTCTCCCGCGAGCGACTTGACCGATCACGCCGATCCACAGCACAGCGCACGAAGGAGTGAACGACGGTGTTCTCCAACTCCGATGAGGTCCTGCGCTTCATCGCCGACGAGGATGTCGAGTTCGTCGACGTCCGCTTCTGCGACCTGCCGGGCGTCATGCAGCACTTCACGGTCCCGGCCGCGTACCTCGACGCCGACGTCATCGAGGAAGGCCTGGCCTTCGACGGCTCGTCGGTGCGCGGATTCCAGTCGATCCACGAGTCGGACATGTTGCTCATGCCCGATCCCGCGACCGCGCGCATCGATCCCTTCCGGGTGCAGAAGACGCTGAACATCAACTTCTTCGTGCATGATCCGTTCACCCGGGAGGCATACAGCCGGGACCCCCGGAACGTCGCCCGCAAGGCCGAGGAGTTCCTGGCCTCCACCGGTATCGCCGACACCGCCTACTTCGGTCCTGAGGCCGAGTTCTACTGCTTCGACTCGGTGCGCTTCGACACCACGCCCAACAGCGCCTTCCACGAGATCGACTCGGTTGCCGGTTGGTGGAACACCGGCGCCAAAGAAGATGGACGCAATCAAGGCTACAAGGTCAACTACAAGGGCGGTTACTTCCCGGTGCCGCCGACCGACCATTTCGCCGACCTGCGTAACGCGATGGTGACGCACCTCATCGGGTGTGGTTTCAGCGTGGAAAAGGCACACCACGAGGTGGGTACCGCGGGCCAGGCGGAGATCAACTATAAGTACAACACGCTGCTGCACGCGGCCGACGACCTGCAGCTCTACAAGTACATCATCAAGAACACCGCATGGGCGGCCGGGAAGACCGTGACATTCATGCCCAAGCCGCTGTTCGGGGACAACGGTTCCGGAATGCACACTCACCAGTCGCTGTGGACCGACGGTAAACCGCTGTTCCACGACGAGTCCGGCTATGGCGGCCTGTCCGATCTCGGGCGGCATTACATCGGCGGCATCCTGCACCACGCGCCGTCGCTGCTCGCGTTCACGAATCCGACGGTCAACTCCTACCACCGCCTGGTGCCAGGGTACGAAGCGCCGGTCAATCTGGTGTACTCGCAGCGTAACCGGTCGGCCTGCATCCGGATCCCCATCACCGGCAACAACCCGAAGGCCAAACGCATCGAGTTCCGTTGCCCGGACGCCTCAGGCAACCCCTACCTGGCGTTCTCCGCGATGATGATGGCAGGCCTGGACGGAATTAAGAACGCCTACGAGCCCGCCGCACCGATCGACAAGGACCTCTACGAGCTGCCGCCCGAAGAAGCCAAGGACGTAGCACAGGTGCCCGCGAGCCTGGGTGCGGTGATCGACCGCCTCGAGGCCGATCACGACTACCTACTTGAAGGTGGCGTCTTCACCCCGGACCTCATCGAGACCTGGATCGCTCTCAAGCGCGAAAATGAGATCGATCCCCTACGACTGCGCCCTCATCCCTTCGAATTCGCCCTGTACTACGACGTCTGATCACTGAGGAGTTCTGACCTGGGATTTCGGGTCGGGAACCCATGATCAGGCCGTCTCTAGGCCGTCGGAGGAGGCCCGGAGTCCTCGTCATCCAGCGCGGGTTCCGGGCCTTCTGCATGCGTGGGTTCGACCAGCTGGAACACGCTGTCCACGGCTCGGCGGGTGCGCTCGGAGCTGGCTGGCATAAAGTGCGTGTAGGTCCGCAGCGTGAAGCCTGGATCGGCATGGCCCAGGTACTCCGCCAAAGCCTTGATCGACTCACCGGCGTCGAGCAGTACCGAGGCATAGAAGTGCCGAACGGCGTGAAATCCCTCCGCGCGCTTCGGTTCCGGCACCCCGCGCGATGTTGTCGGGCACCGGGACTTCCCGCGTTTTGCCATGCTTGGGCGGCCCGAACACCAAACGACTACGCACGATCTTGACTTGCCGAATGATCCGGACTACGCGGTCGGCGAAGTTCACCTGATCAACGCACAGCCCGAATACCTCGCCCTGGCGCAGGCCGCACCCTGCTCCGAGGTTCACCGTGAGCTGGTACCGCTCCCCCAGCTCGGCCCGGACGGCGTGCACTCGCTCGGCAGACCACGGGACGACCTTTGGGTACTCGCCGCGAGGACGGGTGACCGCGTGCACACCGGTCAAGGACGACGACAGGAGCCGAGTTTACCGCTGGTCGGCTGCTTGGCTGCGCACGGCAGGTGCGTCGAGCACGTCGGCGGCGAGGTCGGTCTCGACGACCTTGCGGGCCACCTCGGACAGTCGTGCGTTGTGGTTGCGGGCGTAGCCGCGCAGCCGGTCGAAGGCCGCAGCCATGGTCAGGTTCCCCTGGTGGGCGAGAACTCCCTTGGCCTGCTCAATGATCACCCGATGGTTCAGCGCGGTCTGCAACTGCTCAGTGACCACCTCACGACTGCGGATGGCGCGTTCGGACAGGATCCCGATCGTTGCGACGTCAGCTAGCGCTTGACCCAGCACCAAATCGGCGGCGGGCAGGATACCTGACTGGCCGTGGAACAGGTTCATCGTCCCGATCGTCTCGCCGCGCAACCGCAGCGGCAGCGCATGCACCGACCGGTAAATCCCCGCGCTCCGCGACAGCGGCCACGAACACCGGCCACCGTCCGCCCACGTCCGCCAAATCCGGG
>JAODNG010000490.1 GCA_025465385.1 Pseudonocardiales bacterium | reverse complement strand
CGTAGCCGACACCGCGCTTGATCCACTCCTTGAGCTCGTCGTCGGTCGCACCGGAAGCCGATCCTTCTGCGTCCTGTCAGGGTCGCTACCGCTCTGCCGCCCGGACACCTCAGGGACTGGTGCCGTTATTGGCTGGTCCGAGTTTTGCCCAGGTACATGAGCTCCCAAATAGCGGAGTCGGTGTAGCCGTCAATGATCTGGCCCACGTGATGGTGCTCGATGCGCAGGTCTCCAGTGAAGGGCAGATAGGCGCCGTCGAAGCCGACGAATGTGGCGACCACCTTCTTGAGGCCGTGGAGCTCGTTGATCAGCTTGTGAACGGCAAGGTCACGGTGGCGGGTGAAGGTGACGATGTAGCTATCGTCGCCGTCGATGTAGGTGTAGCGGGTGACGTTGGCTACCGGCTTTCCCGTGGCGGTGTCGGTGTAGGTTCCGAGCTGGTCGAAAGTCACCTTGCCGGCATCATCAGCGATGACCTGGCCGTCTTGGCCAGCAGGAAAACGGGAAGCTCGGCGTTGCCGTACTTCTGTTCCGCCGTGATATATGACGCAACGACGGTGTAGGGACCGGCCCACCCACGAGCCCAGTACCAATGGTTGATCAAAGAGCTCATCAGGGCATTGCCCCAGTTGTGGTCGTGATACCCCACACCCGAGGCATGGGACGACTTGCCGGCCACGCTGTAGGTCGCGTCCACTTTGCCTTGCGGCACAGCGGGCAGCCAGTTGAACTCGTGCTCGTCGTTGGCGCCGAAATACCAGTGCCCCGTGCGGGGCCGCCACGCCGGGACCTCACCGGTGAGGCTGACCTCAACGGCGACGTCGTCAACCTGAACGATGATCTTGTAGGTGCGTAGGTCCCCGCTGAATGAGTTGCCGCCGATGCGCACGTCGCACCGCTCATGGGCGGTGGAGAACTGTTCCGGCTTGAACTCGGCGATTTTGTTGTAGCTGGTGCCGTCGGGCAGGTCGAGATCGATGCGGATCATCGGCGCGAGCGGCTTGCTGATGTTGGTGAACTCCTTGGTGAAGAAGACCACGACTAGCTTTGCGCCGTCATCGAGGTGGGCGTCGAAGTACCACCACTCGAATGTTCCCGCACTGCCGTCGGTCCGTGCCCCGTCCTCCCAGGACGCAACCTGGTCCGGGCTGATACCGATCCGCTCGTAGTCCTCGGCTGTCGAGCCGAGGCGCGAAAGTGATGCGTTCACCGTATTGCCCTCCTGTTCGGGCCAGTTACCTTGCTAATCCAGCAGCTGTCGGATTAATGTTAGCACTGTCTAGCGATCACAGGGAGGTTCCATGACAACCGCGCGGACGGCCCGGAGACGGCGCGGGCCGGGCAGGCCGCCGGCTGACGCGCCACTGCCCAATTTGGAGGAGATCCTTCAGCGCGGCCTGGAGGCGTTCGCTGAACTGGGCTACGAGGCGGTGTCCGTACGACAACTCAACGAGCGCCTCGGAATGGGGCACACTTTCATCCACGACCGGTACGGATCCAAAGAAGCCTTCTGGCGGGCGGTCATGGAATCTGCGATCCACCACGTGACCGATGAGGTCGCAGCCGCCCTCGACAGGGAGCATCCCACCGACGACCTCGCCCGGCTGACCGCCAGCGTGAGGGCTTTCCACCAGGCCGCCGCACGCCGTCCCCATCTCACTCGTGTCATCGACTATGAAGCCGGCCGCGACTCACCGCGCGTGGCCTACCTCTACACGCTGATGAGTCCGCTCAGCGATGCGGCGCGTCCGGTCTTCGACCGGCTCGTGCACGAGGGGACGGTGCGAGACATCCCGTGGTACCTGTTCCACTTCGCCGTCACCAAGCCACTGGCCATGTACAGCCAGGCGCCGTTGGCACGGCTGTTCGGCCGACCCGACGACGCCGACGATCACACGCTGATGAGCACGCTCGTCCTCAACGGCCTGCGCACGTGAAGCCGCTGGCCCAACAAGACGCTGGAGTCGCCAAATGTCTGCCATCCACCGTTCCCACAAGACCCCCACCCTGTGGGCCGTCACCGCCGTCGTCTTCCTCGGCCTGCTCGTCTCGGCTTTTGTTCCCGGCGTAAGGCTGCCGCTGATCGTGGCGCAGGTCGGGTTCGCGCTCTTGCACGGAGCGCAGCGCTACAGCTGGCGCGCCATCGGGGTTTTCGTCGCGGCGGGCCTCGTGATCAGCAACATCCTGGAGAACTTCAGCATCCAGACCGGCTTCCCATTCGGCCACTACCACTACACCGGCGGAAGCAAGATCTTCCAAGTGCCATGGTTCATCGGCCCGGCCTACCTGGCCACCGGCTACCTGGCCTGGGTCGTGGCCACCGTGCTGCTCGGCGACGTGCGCCGCAACTCGCCCTGGCTGACAACCATCGGCACCCCCATCATCGGCGCGTTCGCCATGACCGCCTGGGACCTGGCCCTCGACCCCGCCACCTCGACCATCAACCATGCCTGGATCTGGGAAAACGGCGGCGCGTTCTTCGGCGTTCCCCTGGTTAACTTCCTGGGCTGGACCTTCACCGTCTACTTGTTCATGCAGGTCTTCGCCCTCTACCTGCGCAGCCGCGGCCCGCTGCCGGCCGCACAGCCGGACCGAACCACGGCCAGTGACCTGCAGGGGGTCCTACTCTACGCGGCGACGGCGATCTCGTTCTTCCCACAGTTCTTCACCGGCGAGCGCACCACCGTCACCGACGCTGCCGGCGCGACCTGGCGCACCGGTGACATTTATGAGACATCGGTCCTGCTCACCGTGTACGGAATGTTCTTCATCGCCCTCCTCGCTCTGCTGCGCATCGCCCAGCGGCGCACCACGGCAGCGGCGTCGGCGGCGGAGGTCAACACAATCCAGCGTGTGGAGCCGAACCCGGCACGCCTATCCGCATAGCGGGCCGGTAGCCACGTCGGGGCTTAGCCAAGGTCCTCCTCGCCTAGGCGGTGCACCCGGATGAGGTTGGTGGAGCCCTCCGTGGCCGGCGGGGATCCCGCCACGACTACCACTAGATCGCCCGGCTGATAGCGCGCGATCGACAGCATCGCTTGGTCTACCTGTCGGACCATCGCATCGGTGGTGTCGACCCGGGGTACCAGGAACGTTTCGGTCCCCCAGGTCAGTGTGAGCTGGTTACGCACCGGGGGCTCGGGAGTGAATGCCAGCAGCGGCAGGTGGGGGTGCAGCCGGGCCAGACTGCGGGCGGTGGCCCCGGACTGGGTGAATGCCACGAGCGCCTTGGCTTCCAAGCGCTCCCCGATGTCGCGGGCGGCGTAGGTCAGGACACCGCGTTTGGTTCGTGGCACGTGGTTCAGCGGCGGGATATTCGGCGAGCCGACTTCCACGGCCTCCACAATGCGGCTCATCGTTTTCACTGACTCGATCGGGTAGCGACCGACGCTGGTCTCCCCGGAGAGCATGACCGCGTCGGCACCGTCGAGTACCGCGTTGGCCACGTCGGAAGCCTCCGCCCGCGTCGGCCGAGCGTTGCCGATCATGGAGTCGAGCATTTGTGTGGCCACGATGATCGGTTTGGCGTTCTCTCTGGCCACCTGGACGGCCCGCTTCTGTACCAGCGGCACCTGCTCCAGGGGCAACTCGACCCCGAGATCACCCCGGGCCACCATCACGCCGTCGAAGGCCAGCACGATGGCCTCGAGGTTATCCACCGCCTCGGGTTTCTCCAGCTTGGCGATCACCGGCAGTCGGCCACCGGGAATCTGGTCCATCATCTGGTGCACCACGTCGAGATCGGCCGGGGAGCGCACGAAAGACAGCGCTATGAGGTCCACCCGCAACCGCAACGCGAACTCCAGGTCGGCGAGGTCCTTTGTAGACAGCGCCGGAACCGAGATGTTCATGCGGGGCAGGGACAGGCCCTTGTGGTCGCTGACCGTGCCACCCTCGATGACCTCACAGACCACGTCAGAGTCCTCGACCTTGCGCACCAGTAGCGCGACCTTGCCGTCATCGACGAACAACGCGTCACCCTCGCGGGCATCCCTCGCCAACCCCGGATAGGTGGTGGAGACCCGGTCATGAGTGCCGGCGACGTCCTCGACGGTCACCCGCACCTCACCACCGGTGCGCCACTCCACCGGCCCAGCCGCGAACCGCCCCAACCGGATCTTGGGTCCTTGCAAATCGGCGAGGATTCCCACCGCCCGACCGCACTCGTCGCTGGCCTCCCGAACCATGGAGTAGACCCGCGCGTGCTCAGCGTGGCTGGCGTGGCTGAAGTTCAACCGTGCCACGTCCATACCGGCCCGGACCAGCTCCCGGATCTTCTCCGGGGTCGCCGTGACTGGGCCGATCGTACAGACAATCTTCGCGTATCGACTCACAACGGGCAGGCTAGGCTACCCAAGTTACGTTGACGTATCGCGTGAAAATGTTTCTCACTGCGGAAATGCCCTGGTGGTATTGGCCTCATTACCTCCCACCACTCCGGATGGCTCGGCCGAACTCACGCCACCGTGAAATGCATATTCAGCCGCGCACCGGCCAGAAATAGGCTACGTCGTCCTCGACATCGTCGAAGCGGTCCCGGTAGTGACGGGGATCCTTGCGGACCAGCGCCGAGCGGTGGCTGCGGTGCAGCCGCTCGTCACCGAGCCAGGGCGGCAGCCGCCGCATGGCTGCGAGTTCTGATTGGGACCGAGGCGCTGGCAGCCCCGCGGCCGTCAGGTCAGCGCCGATGCTCGCCGCGCAACTGTCGGCATGCCCGCGGCGCACCCACTCCGCGCAGACCTCCATCGCGTAGCAGGCCAGTGCCTCTTCGTAGCCGGCCCACATTCGAACCGCGGGATGGTGCTTCCAGCCGTAACGTTCCCTGGTCAGCGCCCGCAGGATCTGCAGGGCCTCGACGCGCTGCTTACCAAGCCGACGGCGGTCCAACGCCATGGCGCTGGCTGCGAAGTCCGGATACGGCAGGAAGGTCTGCACGACACCGACGGTGCCCACCGCCGGCCCAGCGTAAACCCCCACGGCAGGCACTGGTCTACGACTTCCGTTCCGGTGACTTCCGCGCCACACGACAGATGCTCGGTGCAGGCGGCAGGCAACGAAACCACACGGCGCCCCCTGCTAGGGGAGCCGGATACCCCGCCCGACCCAGCAACAGGCGCCGCGATAGGAGTCCAGCAATAAAGATCAGATAACAATCGACGAGGGCATAGTGGTCACCGAACCAGCCAGGCCAGGGTGAGCAGCCCAACCTGGAGTCACTTTTCGACCCGCCAGAACAAAGTGCCGTCGCCGAACGGCGCCGCGTAGCCGACACCCGTACTGTCAGTTCCATGCCGCTGTCGTATCCATCGAACAGGCGTAGGCAGGGTCGACTGGATTTGTCGGTAAACCCGGTGTTCACCAGGGAACCGGTGAAGGTTCCGCGAAACGAGTTCCCGGCCACTGGAATCGACCCGGACATCGCCTACCAGATCGTGCACGACGAGCTGATGCTCGACGGGAATGCACGGTTGAACCTGGCCACCTTCGTCACTACCTGGATGGAGCCGCAAGCAACCAGGTTGATGACCGAATCATTCGACAAAAACATGATCGACAAGGACGAATACCCACGCACCGCCGATCTGGAATGCGCTGCGTGCGGA
>JAODNG010000474.1 GCA_025465385.1 Pseudonocardiales bacterium | reverse complement strand
ATCGAGGGCATCGACAGCACAGCGAAAGATCCAGATCACGGAGGTGAGGACGGTCCGGTGGGCGTTTTAGTGCCGATCGGCTAACAGCACGTAGACAGCACGCGGGGGAGTGCTAAGCAGCAGACACAAAGAACCAGGTCGCCGAAACAGCCTGTGACCTGGTTCTTTGTATCGGAGCGGGTGACGGGAATCGAACCCGCGTCTAGAGCTTGGGAAGCTCTCATTCTACCATTAAACTACACCCGCGAAGCGGCTTAGAGCCTAGCATGGTCGCTGTCTGTAGCCCCCCAGCTGGGCTGCTGACGGGCAGCTCATCCTCGCCGCGCGGTTACCGTGAGTGACTTTTCCGGAAGCACTGTCATCGCGTACTGACGTGCCAGCTGCGGCAACTTTCGGCGCAGTTGCCCCACGTGGCACGTCCGCGGCAGATCTACCCAGCCCCCGTCAGGGGCTTGTGAGGTGTCTGTGACAGTTGGGGTGCAGGCCAGTGATGCGGGCTGTGGCGGGGTGGCGACCCGCACCGCCGACTAGGGTGTCGGCGTGCTGCTGTCCGATCGGGATCTGCGGGCTGAGATCGATGCTCGACGCCTGGGTATCGAGCCGTTCGACGCGAAGTTGCTTCAGCCCTCCAGCATCGACGTTCGGTTGGACCGCTTCTTCCGCGTGTTCGTCAACACTCGATACACCCATATCGACCCGTCGTTGCAGCAGGACGAGCTGACCTCACTGGTGGAGCCGGAGGGTGACGAGCCCTTCGTGCTTCACCCCGGCGAGTTCGTGCTCGGGTCGACGTTCGAGCAGATCACGTTGCCTGACGATCTGGCTGGGCGGCTTGAAGGTAAGTCGAGCCTGGGCCGTCTCGGGTTGCTGACACACTCCACCGCAGGCTTCATCGATCCCGGTTTCAGCGGTCACATCACCCTGGAGCTGTCGAACGTGGCGAACCTGCCGATCATCCTGTGGCCCGGAATGAAAATCGGGCAGTTGTGCCTATTCCGGCTGTCCAGCCCCGCCGAGCATCCCTATGGCAGCGCCGGCGTCGGCTCCCGCTACCAGGGGCAGCGCGGGCCCACCCCGTCGAGGGCATATCTCAACTTCCAGCGCGTCGACACCCATCGCTGACCCGACTGCGTCAACCAATTCTTGACGAGGAACCAGCGTCAAGTGATAGTTGACGCATGACACTCGACGAACTAATCAGCCAAACCCGGGCTCGAACGCCGAGCCTTGACCCGCTTGACTTGCTGGCCGACGCGGCGCGGCGCCAACAGGAGTTGGCCGACGTCGGGGAGAAGCTGCTCGACCATTTCGTCCAGCAGGCACGTGCCACCGGCTGCTCGTGGTCCCAGATCGGCACCGCGCTCGGTGTCAGCAAGCAGGCGGCGCAGCAGCGCCATTCCGCGTTGCGCTCGCTGATCGGCAAGTTTGTCGTCGGCGCCGAATCTGCCGTGGGGCATATGTTCAAGCGGTTCACTTCTGCAGCGCGACAGGCGGTTGTGCTCGGCCAGGAAGAGGCCCGGACGTTGCGCCATAACTACATGGGCACTGAACACCTTCTGTTAGGTCTGCTTGCGGAAGGTGGGGGCGTCGCTGCGCAAGCTCTGCAGCGGGCCGGCATTACGCTGGATGCTGTCCGCGCCGAGGTCGAGGAGACTGTCGGTTGTGGTCAGGCGATGCCACGAGGTCACATACCGTTCACACCGCGGGCCAAGAAGGTGCTGGAGCTCGCGCTTCGCGAGGCTTTGCACCTTGGCCACAACTTTCTCGGCACCGAGCACGTCCTGCTCGGATTGATTCGCGAGGGTGAGGGCCTCGCTGCCCAGGTGCTAGTCAAGCTGGGCGCGAACCTCAACCAGCTCCGCGACAACGTGCTCATTCTGCTAGAGAAATCGCCATCTGGAACCGAATAGCGGTTTCGCCCTAAGCGGGAAGCGTTATTCGGAACCGATTGGCGGTGTTGGTGCGCCTCGCTTGACGCTGGTGAGTAAGAGCTGAGCTACGTCGAGGACCTCGGTCGTTTTGGCGGCGGTGCCCTCGGACTCGCGGGTGGTGAGGCCGTCGGTGAGCATGACCCGGCAGAACGGGCAACCGGTAGCGATCGCGGACGTCCCGGTGGCGATCGCCTCATCGACCCGATCCAAGTTGACCCGCTTGCCGATGCGCTCCTCCATCCACATCCGGGCGCCCCCGGCGCCGCAGCACATCGAACGGTCACCGTGGCGCGGCATCTCAGTCAGCTGCGCACCGGACGCGCCGACCAGCTCACGCGGCGGTGAGTAGACCTCGTTGTGCCTGCCCAGATAGCACGGATCGTGGTAGGTGACCGCAGGTCCGTCGGCCGCCGGGACCGGCACGAGCCGCTTGTCCCGAACCAGTTGGTTGAGCAGCTGAGTGTGGTGCACCACCTCGTAGTGGCCATCGAGCTGCGGGTACTCCCGGCCCAAGGTGTTGAAGCAGTGCGGGCAGGTCGTCACGATCTTGCGACGGCCCGGCTCCCTGCCCTCGAAGGCGGTGTTGAGCACCTCGACGTTCTGCTGCGCCAGCATCTGGAAGACGAATTCATTGCCCGATCGGCGGGCGGGGTCCCCGGTGCACGTCTCACCGTCTCCCAGCACCACGTAGTTGACGCCGGCGATGTGCAGCAGCTCGGCGGTGGCCCGCACCGTGCGCTTGGCGTTGTCGTCATAGGCGCCAGCGCAGCCGATCCAGAAGAGGTACTCCACGTCCGCGGGCAACGTCTCTTCGGTCAACTGCGGGACGTCGAAGTCCAGGCCCTTCGCCCAGTCCATCCGGGCGGACTGGTTCTGTCCCCACGGGTTGCCCTTGTTCTCCAGATTGCGGAACAGCGTGCCGAGCTCGGTGGGGAACTCCGCCTCGATGAGCACCTGGTAGCGCCGCATGTCGACGATATGGTCGACGTGCTCGATGTCCACCGGGCATTGCTCCACGCAGGCCCCGCAGGTGGTGCACGACCACAGCACGTCGGGATCGATCACTCCGCCCACCTCCGCGCTGCCCACCAGCGGCCGGGCAGCTTGCTCCGGACCAGATCCGGGAACCCGGGCGAAGCCCGACTCGGGCACGTGGTGCCCGTTGCCCGCCGCCAGCGCCAGCACGTCGACATCGCTGTGGTCCGGTACTGCCTGGTCGCCGATCAGGTAGGGCGCCTTGGCGAACAGGTGATCACGCAGATCCATGATCACGAGCTTGGGGGACAGTGGCTTGGCGGTGTTCCACGCCGGGCACTGGCTCTGGCAGCGACCGCACTCGGTGCAGGTCGCGAAGTCCAGCATGCCCTTCCAGGTGAAGTCCTCGATCTTGCCGCGACCGAAGACGTCGTCCTCGCCCGGGTCCTCAAAGTCGATCTGTTTGCCACCGGATTCCATCGGCAGCAATGGACCCAGCGCCTTGGGCATCCGCTTGGCTGCCACGTTGATCGGCGCGATAAAGATGTGCAGGTGCTTGGAGTACAGCACGATCATCAGAAATGCCAACATGACGCCGATGTGCAACAGCAGCCCGACGGTTTCCAGTACCTGATTGGTTGCCGCACCCAGTGGGGCCAGCAGCGCACCGGCGGCGTCTGAGGCGAACGCACCGGAGCGGTAGGGGAAGGTGCCGTTGTTGACCTCGGTGCCCCGGAAGAGGAATAACGTCCAGATCACGTTGAAGATCATGAATAGGATCAGCCACGCGCCGCTGGCGTGCGAGCCGTAGAACCGCGATGCCCGCTGCCTGCGCTCCGGCGCCTGCTGAATCCGCATGATCGCGAACGTGATGATCGACGCCAGCACGGCCAGCGCAATGAAGTCCTGGAGGAAACCCAGTACCGGCGAGTGCCCGATCAGCGGGATGGCGAAGTTCTCGTTGAACAGCACCCCGTAGGCCTCGATGTAGACGGTGATCAGGACGACAAAGCCCCAGAAGGTGAAGAAGTGCGCCAAGCCGGGGATCGTCCAGCGCAACAACCGCCGTTGCCCGAACACCTCAACGAGCTGCGTCCGTAACCGCGCGCCGAGGTCCGCGGCGCGGCCACCCGTCGGCTGCCCGGAACGGATCAGGGTGTACAGCCACCACACCCGCCGGCCGGCGAAGACAAGCGTCAGGACGGTCAGCCCCAGGCCGATCACCAGTCGCGTTGCCATCACGGCGTCCACCTCCCCGCGGTGCCCCACGTTCTCCTAGTCGCACACTACGGCTCGTTACTCGGTAGTAGCTAGACAGCTCACGGGCACGCTGGCATAGGCACTGTTCCGCATCGGTTCGAGCGTTACCGACCAACCAAGTGATCACTCACCAGCTGGCGAGCCGTGCCCCGCGTGCTCCGATCCGGCTCGCCGACGGAAGCCGGATCGTCATCGGGCGCTGCTCATGCCGGGGCAACAGCAGGGTCCGTGGTGCCGGGTAGATCTCAATCGGTGCGTCCGGGTGTTGCGGGTGCACCAGGTTGAGCAGTGCGCGCACGGTGTGCTCCGCGGGACCTTCGTAGGCCCAGACGACTACCTCGGGCGCGAACACATCCACCCGACCCAGCTTGGGAACCCGCGCCGCAGCGACCCGTTCGCAGCTGCGGATGGTCAGCTGATCGACGTAGTCCGGCCACTCGTAGGAGGCGGCCAGCGCAGTCGGTGCAGTTCGGGGACCGCAGCAGTAGACCGTGAACCCATCCGCGACGACCTCGAGCAGCAGCTGTTCTACCACCGGCGGTAGCTCCGTCATGTGATCACCGCTTTTGCTGGTAGACGATGGCCCCGGCCGATCTGGGGAGGCCAAGGCCGGTGCCACCGTCATCTTGAGTGAGTTGCTGGAACGCGGTGCGGCGCCTCCAGATCGCGCCAGCACGTGGATAGGCTTACGACTAGCTTGCGTGCAACTAGACGATAACATCCAGGCATATACACTGCAACTTTCATGATCTTGTACGGGAGGCTCAGTGGCATTACGAAAGACGATCAGGTCCCGCCGGTTAGGCAAGCAGATCCGTCGACTCCGCGACGATGCCCAGCTCAGCCAGGAGAAGCTGGTCGAGCTCATGAACGCCGACCAGCCCAACCAGCGCCGCATTTCCGCCGCGTACCTGTCGCGGGTGGAGTCCGGTCTCGGCCGGATCACCCCAGATCACCTGCAACGGATCGGAACGGTGCTCGAAGTTGACGCCGAGCAGGCACAGAAGTTCGACGATCTGCGCCGTCGCGCCGACGAGACGGGCTGGTGGCAGGAGTACTCGGACATCGTGACTGAAGCTGTCGAGATGCTGGTCGAGATCGGTGAGGACGCCACCACAGTGCGCAGCTACGACCTCGCATTCGTGCAGGGGCTGCTGCAGACCCGAGCTTATGCGGAGGCGGTGATCGGTAACGGCCGGGCCTTCGTCGCACCAATCAACGTGGATCGGATGGCAGAGCTGCGGTTGCGTCGTCAGCAGCGGCTCAGTGGCGATGGTTTCCAAGGCCTGGTGGCTGTCATGACTGAGGGAGTCATCCGTACCCTGGTGGGCGGCCGAGACGTCATGCGTGAGCAGCTACGACACTTGATCGATGTGACTCAGGAGTACCCGGTGACGATCCACATCCTGCCCTTCAGCGCTGGAGCGTTGCCCGGTTCCGATAACTTCGTGATCTTCGAGTTCCCGCATGACCTCGACGGCGACGTGGTGTATGTGGACAGCGACACGGCACAGCGGATTTACGAGGATCGCAGCCCCGTGCGGCAGTGCACGTACACCTTCGACGCGGCTCTGGCCCAGGCTCTCTCAGCCCGGGAGTCACAGGTCCTGATCCGCGAAGTCATGGAGGAGTTGTGACCCAGTGGCCCGCGCAACCAACCCGTATCCCCTGTTCGACGACACGCAGTACGACGCCGTAATCAATGGACGGTACACAAAATCGACCTTCAGCAACGCCAACGGTGGCTGCTTGTCGTTCACTGTGTCCGTAGGCCTGATCGGCTTCCAGGACGACAAGCTCCCCTCAGCCGAGCGCAAGGCGCGCACCCTCATCTTCGACCGACACGAGATGGCCGCCTTCATTGCCGGCGCCAAGAACGGAGACTTCGACCACCTCCTCGACTAACAGTGATCCGATCGGTCAGCTCGAAGCCCGACTGGGATACCGCTCGCACACTGCTGGAGGAGTACCTGCGGCTACCCGATGGTTGGCCGCAGCATCGCCTGCCGGCGAGCTCGCCCGCATCGATCAGTGAGTACCTCGACGGCTTTACTCGCCGGCCTGCCGGCCTCCGCGCGGCATCGTGCTGGTCGCTGGGATTGACCAGATACGAGCACTCGGGCTTGTTGTCGCCTGTACGTGCGACCCGAGCACAGGAATCGGGGACTTGGCCGCCAGTGGCGTGGCTGCATCATGTTGGTGTGACAGCGACGCGCTGCGTGGTCCTCGTCTCCGGTGCTCCTGGCGCGGGCAAGACGACGGT